>JAILQK010000185.1 GCA_024699045.1 Lachnospiraceae bacterium
CGTTATATTTGTGCCCGGGATATCGTCTTCGGCATTTTCTACTGTGTTCTTGACCTCCGACTCAATCCCCGAAGGAACCTCTTTCCATATCCGAAAAGCAGGGACCATGATCTGTCCGACCTTTTCCTCAAGTGTCATTCCCGCGAGTATGTCATCTACATTATCGGGCAAAGGCTCTGTCTTAAAAGTCGGTGAATCTTCTGCGCTTTCACTCGAAGTTTCAGAAGCTTCGCTCGCAGCTTCATCCGCGTACTTATCCGAAGCTTCGCCGATCTCAGACGATCCGGCATCCGCCTGCGCCTGCTCTGTCGCAACCGTCCCTGAAGCGGCATTTTCTCCGCATCCGGATAATAAAAGCACGACACAAAGAGTTATACACAACAAACTGTTTTTCATATAGAATTCTTTCCTCTCTTTAATATATAGCTTTGCATGAACGATAGAAGCTTCATGCCCCGGATTGAAAACACACGCAGGAGAAAAAGATCGTGTATATGTATATGGATATCATCTCACCTGAGAATGATCCCTGAGCCATTTTATTATATCATCGCTCTCGTAGAGAGGCGATCCGTCTATAAAAAGGCACGGTACCTGCTGACTGCCGCCAACCTCGATGAGGGTACGGAGATCTTCTTCATTTTTATGGATATCATGAAAAGCGATATCGGTCCTTCCTTCTTTCTCTATCTCACGGATGACCTTCCTGCAAAAAGGACAGGTCTCAAACATATAAAGCTTCAGCTCCATTACTCTTTCCCTCCGTTTACTGTTATCCGTCATCGTTGATGATCCGACAGGGTTCTGCAGTCCCCGATGACCAGGTTCTATAATCATACCACGTTACAGATAACTTAAAAATAATGGCTTTTATCGATCCCGCATGATCCGGAGATTCCTCATCAAAGATCCCTGCCCATAAGAATGACCTTATTTTCTCTCTTAAACCCGTATTTCTCATAGAACGAAGGAAGAATTCCCTCGCCTGCAGTGATAAGATGTACCCCCACCATGCCCTCTGCTTTTATATCGGCAAGTATTGCATCCATAAGAAGTTTTCCGATCCCTCTTCGCTGATAAGCAGGATCGACCGCAAGATCATTTATCTCAAAAGTCCTTCCGTAATGAAACAGCATTGATGTTCCCAATATGAATCCGCAGACCTCCCCGTCATCTGTATACTCCAGCCCATACGATTGTGCCGACTCAAGCAGCTCCTTTACATGAATCACTGCATCCTCCTTCTTCCATGGGTCATTCCATGGCTCTCCGGAAAAAGCAGTCGCATATATCTCCCCATACCTTTCCAAATGCTCTATTGTACATTTTTTTATTGACGAACCTGACATTTTTCAACCTCCTCACTGTCTGAATGTCTCATAGTCTGAATGTCCCATATTTTCACTTCTTTTTTTAAGGAAAAACAAATATCCGAAGCACAGTGTTATCTGGACGATCGTTGAGCAGGGTGTGGCCAGACCGATATGAAACAGTGTCACGGGAGTGACCCTGCTCATAAAAAACGACACGGGCACACGCACCCCAAACGCTCCTATGATCCCCTGTATCATTACAAATGTGGTTTGCTCCATTCCATTAAAGAATCCGATAAAGCAGAACAAAAAACAGGTGAGCAGACAATCGATGGCGTATGCTTTCAGATAATCTGCCGACGCAAGGATAACCGCATTGTCTTTTGTAAATATCCCCGACAGAAGATCCCCATGAAAAAAAGCCATATAAAACATAAACACTCCAAACAGGAACGAGACCATCACTGCGGACCTGAAACCTTTCATGGCCCTGTCCGGTCTTCCCGCTCCTCTGTTCTGTGCAACTGACCATAAACAACAAAAGCCCGCTTCCTATGATCTGACCACCCTCGGCGCCTTTTTTCTCACCGATCTTCTGACCGAGAAGGATCGTCATTCCCATACACATACTTCCGATCAGATTGGTAACCGTCATCATGATCTGTGACCCGGTAGAAACAGCGGATATATCTGCGGGGTTCGCAAACTTTCCAACGATCATAAGATCCACCGCCCCATACATAGCCTGTAAAAACAATGCCAAAAATACCGGCCCTGCAAATCTTAAAAGAGGCCCTACGATCTTCCCGGTTGTA
This sequence comes from Lachnospiraceae bacterium, assembly GCA_024699045.1. Lineage (GTDB taxonomy): Bacteria > Bacillota > Clostridia > Lachnospirales > Lachnospiraceae > NK4A144. Next base: position 2,129 of record JAILQK010000185.1, read on the forward strand.
AAATCTATCCTGTTTTCCATTTCACTATCCTCGTAATAAATAAAAAGAGCCGGAAAAGAATCCGGTTTCTCAACCGGACATCTTATCCAGCTCGTTATTTCTTCCGAATAACTCACCCTCCGATGAACGAGACTATGCTAACAGTGTGTCTTATGTTTGTCAAGCCTGCGGTAATCCTCCCGCTTCATAAAGGAAGACTATGCAAACCTCTGTATGAAAAGATTTGAATCGATCTCCGGCTTTTCAGACGTTTGGCGATATGATAATAATATTATTCAGTTGGAGTATACGGTAAGCTGTGCGAGAGTTTTTCCTTTTTTATTCAACCTGTGATATGCTTCCGTACACTTTCTGAACCTGATGAAGGTTTTCTCTGCTTTTTCCGGATCCGAATAGGCTTTCCAGCATCCGCTGTATTTAACCCCTTCGCACGGGTGCTTTATAAAGCCCTCCACATCCGTCGGAGGATAACCGAGAAAAAGACCTATCTCATGCGGAAATGACTCATCACTTTGTAAATGATTGACCAGCTGTACGATGCAGCACTCGGGATTCTCAAAATCGTATCCCCTGCTCTTCAGAATGCTCAAAGCCTGAGGATCGTTCAGATCCTTCTTAAGATGACCGGGGCGATACAGATATATCAGAGCATATTTATTGGTTTGTTTTAACGGTATAACGCGCAATCCCTTTTTCCGAAGCAATACGTTCAGTTCCCGTACCTCTCTGTAGATATCTGTTTTTTCCGTAATCTCAACGGAAAACAAACTACCTGTTTTGATACCCGCAAGTGTAGGGGAGCATTGTTCGATTATCAGATCTTCCGACATTTTTTCCTCCGTGAGGTTAGTCTCAACTAACTGAATATGCTATCACTTGCAGATCATAAAGTCAAGACCGCATACCCCGTATCCTGTCTTTAACAGATATCCTGCTTATGTTAAAATATCACATTATAAAACTGAAACGGAGACCAGCTATGAACAACAAACCTGCTCCAAATCCGGGAGCCTTATTTCCGATAGCGCTTTTTCTTATACTATATCTGGGAAACGGGATATATTTTGAATATATCAATCCTTCCAAGGATCAGATGGGCTTCTATGTTGTATCTGTCGTCCTTGCTTTTTCTTTTGCTCTTATAGCTGCATTTATGCAGAACAAAAACCGGACTTTCAATGAAAAGATCCATATCTGCGCAGAGGGGATCGGTGATGATAATATCGTGATAATGCTCTTTATCTTTATCCTTGCCGGTGCTTTCAGCGGTATAGCAGGGGCAGCAGGAGGCGCTTCAAGCACAGCCAATCTGCTGCTGAGCATCATTCCGGCCCGCTTTGCGGTTCCTGGTTTATTCCTTATAGCATGCCTGATATCAATGGCTATGGGCACAAGCGTCGGCACCATTTCGGTCATTGCCCCGATCGCGTGCGCCGTAGCGGAAAACGGGGCACTGTCACTGCCCCTATGTGTAGGTGTAGTAGTCGGCGGAGCCATGTTCGGGGACAACCTGTCGTTTATATCGGATACCACTATCGCTGCGACCAAAACTCAGGGGATAGAGATGAAGGACAAATTCCGCACCAATATACGGGTGGCTCTGCCGGCCTCATTTATTACCCTTCTGATACTGATCATTTACGCGATCGCTAATAACGGAGCTGACATAGGAACCTTTGATTACAGCATATTGCAGGCTCTTCCCTATTTTATCGTACTGTTTATGTCCGTACTGGGTATAAACGTATATATCATCCTGATCACCGGCTCGGTTCTGTTCTTTCTGGTCGGAATGATCACGGGTTCTCTTGATTATGTGACTGCTCTGTCTTCTATGGGAAGTGGTATCTCCGGAATGTTTGAGACAATGATAGTTACCATACTCGTTGCATCGATCGCTGCCCTGATGAGGGAAAACGGGGGTTTTGAAGCCATTCTCTCACTTATCCGGAAAAAAGCCGGCTCTAAACGGGGAGGGATGTTTGGAATAGCTTTTCTCACTGCCTTTATGGATATCGCTACCGCCAATAATACCGTAGCAATAGTCATCGCGGCTCCCATCGCTTCCGATATAAGCAGGGAATACGGTGTAGAGCCTAAAAAGACCGCTTCACTCCTTGATACCTGTTCATGTATCATGCAGGGTATCATCCCCTACGGAGCCCAGCTTCTCGTTGCGGCTAATATTGCCAGATTACCCAGCTTTAATCTGATCCCGTTTCTTATATATCCATATATTCTGGCGATTTTTGTCGTTATATCGATCCTGAAAGAAAAATAAAGAGAATTACTGTTTTATAACATAATCAAAAAGCTCAAGCCGCTTTACCCCCAGTTCCTTAAGGATCTCCACACTCCTCTCCCGATCCTTTTCGGTATTATACCCCGGGATCAGGGGAACGCGGACGATGATCCTCTCAGCCCCCGCCTTTTTCAGGAGAAACCTCAGGTTGTCCAGCATCAAAGCCGCCTCGCCTCCTGTATATTCATGATAAATATCCGGATCCATGTCCTTGCAGTCCACTATGAATTCGTCTATAAGATCCGCTGCCATCTCCACGTTACCTCTCGAAACGGCAAGAGAAGTTTCCACGCTAAGACGCCACGATGATCCGCACAATTTCCGGAAGGCTTCATAGAAAGCCGAATGAAGGAGAGCTTCCCCTCCTCCGAAGGTAACTCCCCCTCCGGTAGAGAGAAAATACAACTCATCACAGCGGACCTCTTCATAAAGCAACTCCGATGTAACGGATCGGACCCGGCCTCTTTCCAGCATTTCCTTATTGATGCAAAACCTGCAGCCGAGCGGACATCCTGCCCCCGCCACAAGAGTTGTGATCCCCTTGCCGTCGGTTCCCATGCGAAGGCGCGATATTGACAACAGCGGAAAACATATTTCTTTGTTTTCCGCTGCTCTGTCTGA
>JAILQK010000219.1 GCA_024699045.1 Lachnospiraceae bacterium
CCGGAAAAAGCCGATGGTTCTGTCTCCGGAGAAGATAAGATAGGCAGCATATTATTCTTTGTATCAGAAAGTCTGGATGATATGGTCTATGATCCTATTGAATTTCATAAAACCGGGATGGCAAGGTTAGACGTTTACCCATACGTGGCAGAGCTGGCTGCTTATGTAAACACCGGTGACGGAAGCTATACGGATACGGAATCCTTCGACAGTTTTGCGTGGGCTCGGGAGAAGAATTTTGTCCGGGAGGGCGATCATCTTGTTATGATCTTTGAGGATGCGGCCGGATTCCTTGATCCTGCAAGGACCTTTGAATATGAGTCCTGTGCTTCGGGAAGTTGGGTGAATGTTGCAAATGCAAATATCCGGGTAGAGGCAAGTACAGCGGTTGCTGTTTCAAATGACAATACGGTCAACATATATCAGATTGGGAACGATACACTGGCTGTTGCAGTAAGAGGAGAGGCTGCAAACGGTATCGATGACGGTGGACTGCAGCTTGAGATAAACTGCGATGACGGTAGAAGTATATCTGTACATATTTCTGACTTTCCGGAACTTTTTTACATAGAAAACGGTGAAAGTCATCATATAGAAGGCATCAATAATGATGATATGTATCTTTTGAAGGGAAAGGATCTGTGCTATATAGAGATCAGAAAGCCGGGGCTTATATCTGAGCTTCCGGCTGTGTCGGGAAAGTATGAATTAAAACAAGGCTACGAGAACTTTGTTTGTAACGGAAAGACGTCGGATATATGGACTGAGTCGGATGAGATGAAACTGGCCGGTCTTCGCGCAGAAGGATTTATGAGCCTGATTCCTGAGCATAAGGCCGGTGATGAATGGAGTGGTGAGTATTATGCCAAACCTTACTATGGGGGCCCGGCGCTCCTTGAAGTAGAAGTATCAGATACGGGAATGTTGCATTTTAGCCTCAGGATCAAAGGAGATACAGAGGATTATTACGGAGAAGCAGACGATAGAAATATCTGGTGTGATGTACCGAGGCATTACGGGAAGGATTGGGAAAGTTCCTACAGCTTTATCCGAACCGGAGAAGAGGGCGGGGTCGAAGTCCGCGATTATGTTCACCAAAAAGAGATTTACTTTGTGAGGATTGAAGATACCAATTCCCATGAAGCCCCCACAGGATACATCGACAGAGATCCATTTGGTGAGCATTCGGTTACCTACGGAGGCGAGAGTGAGTACTTTGTTCCGGCTACCGATGACTATATGATTACCTATTACGATCTCGGAATACCGGCTGAAAACTTCAGTACAGGGGAAGGATTTGTAAATTGTGAGAGATATGCTGTTCTTACATCCTTTGATAGGAACGGATATGAGGTTCAGGAAGTTGTCAGATATGTTTTTGCCGATGAAAATGAGGCAAGGAGCGCATATGAAATAAGGATCCGGAACAAAGACAGCGCAGATTATTATCTGAACGACAAAGTTATTTACGCTGTTGAAAGCTTTTTTATGTACAGAATGGCCAAATCCACCGCCATGGTCAGATATGACTGGTATGTGGATTGTCATTTTATGAGCGAGACCGGGTACTATTCCGGGGAGAATATAAAGAACTATGCATACGTAAGTTGTCCTGTCTCTGCATCAGATTATAATCTTGGGAAAGAGGATATATTGTATTTTAACGATCTTGCGGATGAACTTACTTCTTCAGACGGAAATCTGACAATCAGCATTGACGAAGAAAGGTATGATATAACCCTCAATCATCACGAATATAAAACCATGAGATTTTATGGCAGAACTGCAGTGGGGGCTTCAATTGAAGACGGGAACCTGTACATCGCAGAATTTGATTTTGGTGATGATGTGATAAAGATAAAAGAATACGGATATGGCAGTAAAGATGTGTCACTGGATGACTATAAAAATGCCAAAGCGCAGTCGGAAAAGGAATACAGCTTCACTTTCAAGTATGAAGAAGGAAAATGATTATGAACCTCAATGAAGTTACGTGACAAGATATGTCGAAAAAAGTGACTATGCTATATGTGAGGTGAATGGATTTCAAAATAGGTCGAAGCATGTTTGGCTCTTGTCATGGCGATATGCATGATGGGGCTTTTCGGATGCGGGAAGGATACTGAAGCAGAGCGTGGAGAAAAAAGGAAAAGTAACTTATCTTCCCATTTATATGATCATGTTTTTAGAAAGCGGAGATGAGCAGTAACTGATACTGTCGTGATACAAAGAGTTCAGGTTATTAATATTTGGCATATTTATCTTAATATTATACAAAGTCATATAAGTAAATAAGGCATACACTTAAACGAGGCGGTAGCGATACTGCCTCTTTATTTTGTTCAACAGAGGAAAACATCGTTATTGACAGGAGAAAAGATATTTATGAAAAAGAAATCACTGATCACATGTGCTGTGTTGCTTTGTGCAATGGGACTGGCGGCGTGCGGGAAGGATGCTACCGAAGACGCACGGTCCGGATCCGGGAAGGAAAACATTGAGCAGGAAAGGGATGAGCGGGAGTGTGAGGAAGACACGGATGCCGCTTCCGATACGGATGATCATAAAGCGTCGGATGCAGAAGATCTTGACATCTATATGACTTATGCGGAGATCCCTTCGGGGGATTATGTCGGAAGAGCATCGGATGCAACCTGGGAGGATGCACCTCATTCATGGTTTCCTTTTTCGAACGAATCGGGTATTGTTGGCTGCTATGGAGCCCAGCTTTATCTCTATTCAGGTAAAGGGGATCTGATCATCGACAATATCGATATCGCCCCGGAGCTTGTTACCAACAGAAATGTGGATTGCATCACGATCGCCGGAACGACAAACAGTATTTCCTACGAGATCACGTTTTACAGAGACGGAACGGCGGAGCTGACCGCATCGGAGCAGGGGACGGGATTGAAGATCAGCGATACCTATCATTGTGACGGGGCTTCGGGGGCGTCTGCCGGTTCGGATGAACAGGCCGGCAGTGCGGAAAGTCCTTTTGCGTCCTATGAGGGCGTTGCGTTTGCGATGAGCGGACATGGATATGACGGAACGCAGGTTGTGGTCTCGCTGGACAAGGATGAAACGGTATTTACGCTTCATTATGAGTATGCCGGGGACGGGATCGTATTTGATGATGTGATCCGAGTGAAAAATGCCGACATTACCGATCAGGGAGCTTTTTACGAGATTGCGCAATATACTTCCGATTCGGGTGCTGAGTATCAGATCGTATTTGGTTATGAATCTATCCGCATTACATCGATGTCGATCCTGGGGAGCACTCCGGATGGTAAAGATATCACGATAGAGACGGCTCTATAAGAAAGAGGATGGAAAACACTTAGGACGAACTGTAGTAAGCGGAGAGTATGAGTTCAAAGACGAAAAACTCATCATTACATTCCAGGCTGATGAGGTATGTGCTCTTGAAGATTTTAGCTACTCTGACTTAGGAGGATTAGCGTATGAAGAGTAAGGTGTTATCGAGGATGATCACAATGATTGCAGCAGGCATGATGCTTTGCCTCAGTGCCTGTGGAAGAAATATCCAATCGGATGCAGACGGATCCTTTGAAAAAACAGAGGAAGAAAAGACAGAAACAGTTAATGAACATATTGATGAGGACAAAGAAACAGTGCTCGGGGATGTTGCAGCCGACACCGAAAGTAAGGATTACGCCACCCTGCTTGTAGAGGGCTTTGGTATCGGTTTTATACCTCATGGCTGTGATGCAGAGCATTTTGTCCCTGCAACAGAGGATTATATTATAGTCGTGGATAAGACGATTGTTCGGGAGAATGCTTATCCGGCAATTTCTCAAACGGGAGATCTGTATTCGTTTGATGAAAACGGTAACCTTGTCCAGCATGTGAATCGTAACAGACCTTCCCATGAATATGAGGAAATGACGGAATCGGACAAGAGTAACCCGGGTAGCGATTATATTGATTATCCGCAGGAAAATATAGACCCATTCAATGATTCGGCTTTTGGTGGAAAATTT
>JAILQK010000227.1 GCA_024699045.1 Lachnospiraceae bacterium
AGATCATTGATGCCCTCGGAGTGGATGTCAGTAAGTTTGATCCTTTCATGTCACATGAGGGAGTCATCGCAAGGACGATCATGTACAGAGATGAGCTGAAAAGACTGATCAAAAAGTACCCGGAGGCATTGTGCGTAAATCTTGGCTGTGGCTTTGATGATAAATTCTCTCAGGTAGATAACGGCAGGCTTACGTGGTATGATGTTGATCTGCCTGATCAGATCGAGGTAAGACGCAAGGTTTATGAGGACAGAGAACGCTGTACGATGCTCCCCGGAAGCGCGCTTGACGGGGAGTGGACAAAAGAGCTTCCCCAAAAGGATATGAATATCATCGTAATGGAAGGCGTGCTGGAATACTTTTCAAAAGAGCAGGTAAAGACCTGTCTGAACATGCTCTGCGACAGTTTCCCTCACGGATATCTGCTGGCGGAGCTTCACAGTCCGTTAATGGAAAAGAACACAAAATTTCATGATTCTGTGAAAAACACTAATGCGACCTTCGGGTGGGGGACTAAGTCGGGGGAAGAATATCTGGCTCTTGAACCCCGCATGACGCTGGTTTCCGAAACCAGCTATAATGAAGAAATGAAAAAGTATTCATTCCGCGGTAAGCTTATGGCGATCTTTGGCAAGAACCTGAATAACAGGCTTGCAGTATATAAGTGGTGAGGAGGATGTATGAGGATCGTAAATCTGATCGAAAATACGGAAGGCAGGGAAGGTTGTGCTTATGTTCACGGACTGTCCTTTTATGTGGAGACGGAAAAGCATAAGCTTTTGCTGGATCTGGGTCCTTCGGAAAAAACGCTTGAAAATGCTCAAAAGCTTGGGATAGATCTTGCTCAGGTAGATACGGTCATATTAAGTCACGGTCATTATGATCATTCGGGAGGGATCATGCCTTTTGTCCGGATCAATCCCGATGCGGTCATTTATATGCAGGAGTCCGCTGCGGGAGAGTATTATGCAGACGACGGTGAGGACGCAGGAGAGGAGCGATACAGATATATTGGCATAGACAGAGAGATTCCCGGTCTTTCACAGGTTAAGACGATCACGGGAGATCACAGGATCGATGATGAGCTTGAGCTCTTTACGGTAAAGGAAAGAACGCATGAGCTTCCGTTTACGAACAAAAGGCTCCTGAAAAAAGAAGACGGCGAACTTGTGAGGGATGACTTCGGACACGAGCATTATCTTGTGATAACCGAAGGGGATAAGAAGATCCTCATGTCCGGCTGTGCGCATAACGGGATCCTGAGTATCCTCGATGCATATAAAGAAAAATACGGCTCCTTCCCCGATGCGGTGATCAGCGGATTCCATCTGATGAAAAAGGTCAAATACAGCGATGAAGAGCTGCGGGAAGTGGTGGATATAGGCAAGAAGCTCAAGGGGTATCCCACGATGTTTTATACGTGTCATTGTACGGGAGAGCGCGCATATAAGATCATGAAGCTTGCCATGGGTGAACAGCTTCAATATATCCATTCGGGGGACGATGTAACGGTAAAAAAATGGGAAGTCAGAAAAGAAGGGAGGCCGTCATTTATGAAGTGGCATAAGTTTTTTGCATGGGCAACGGTAGTCTGTTTTATAATGACGATGGTAACCGGATACCAGAGAAAATAGATCAGGATCATTCCTGGACCCCGCTGGTCTTCAGCGGGGCCATTTTGTTTTTTGTGAGGTAACGGTTTATTTCTATGATGCTTGCCGGGCGTTCTCTGAAAAGGGTCATGAGCAGTGCATCCCTCGGGATCTTCGGATAGAGCTCCGGCATTCCGTATTTCTTTAAGGCTTTTTGTGTTTCTTCCAGAGTCATATTTGCCCCGAAGCAGATCCTGAGGATCACATCTCTCTGACGGGTATGCTTTTCACCTGAAAGGAGCTTATAACCATATCTTTCGGGAACGTCAGCATTGAGAAAAGCGTCCTGCTGCGACAGACCGTTTTTCTTGAGGATCATCTTGACATAGGAATGAAAGGCATCATGATATTCTGAAAGGCTTTCTATATTGCCTTCATAAAACGTTTCAAAATCTTCGGGGTGTGTAGTTCCCAGTATTCTATTCAGTTCTTCTGTCGGTTTTTCTGTCTGCATTTCTGCCTGGATCTCTGTATGTATTTCTGTATGTATTCCTGTCTGGATTTCTGTCTGCATTTCTGTCTTTTTGAGTTTATGCTCTGCGATCATTTTATCACATATATGTATCCGGCGTTCCCACCACAGCGGTGTGAAAGGAATGCAAAAAGATTGAGAAAAGCGCCCAATTGCCACTTTTACAGGGGCAACGGAGCAAAATAAAACGTGATAGGATGAATCCATGAAGGATGAATATGCGGGGAGAAGCAGTTTTATTCTCATAAATGCGGTGGTCCCGATCCTGATCGGCATAGTGCTCTATTTCATTGTCGCTCCGGAGGTCTTATTTATAAGGGGCTTCGATACGCAAGGTGTAAACAGCGGTCTTTTTGAGAGAATATCGACAGAGTATGTTCTGCTCCGGGAGATCCGGTATTATCTTCCGGACATGCTCTGGGCGTATTCCCTTGTGTTTGCGCTGTACATTGCCTGCGGACAGGAGAAGACCGGACTGTTATCTGTATTTATTCTTGCAGCTTGTTTTACGGCAGCACTGGAGTGCTCCCAGATATCAACTTTGATACCGGGGACGTTTGACTTAGTGGATATCGTAGTCGAGCTGGCAGCGGAGTTATTGGCGGTTTTTATTATCAGAAAAAAGGGGGAGAGAGTATGCCATGAAGATCAAAAGAGTTATCGCGATCTGTCTGTGTCTGATGCTTTTTGCGATGATGTCGATCGGGAGCGGATCGTCGACATCAGGGAGCAGGAAGGACATTACAGCTTCGGGAGGACAACAGGCAACGGACGGAGGCAGTGACAGTGATCAGGGAATACCGGAAACAGATGGCGGATCCGGAGAGGGATCGGCAAATGCCGGGGATTCAGATGAGGCGGTCACGAATATAACTATCGATGAGCAGGTGCTGGTAGATCAGGATGGGATAAGGATCACCGCGACAGGCTACGAAGCAGACAGTGTATGGGGAGAAGGCATAGGCCTTCTTATCGAGAATAATTCGGATAAGGATTATACGGTGGGCTGCGATGCGCTGATCGTAAATGATTATATGATATCAGATCTGTTCGCAACGACTGTCGCTGCCGGAAAGAAAGCCACGGACACTATGTATCTGTCGTCAACGCAGCTTAAAGCCGCCGGTATTGATTCCGTAGGCAAGGTGGAGATGTATTTCCATGCTTATGATGACGATTCTCTGGACAGGCTTTTCAGCGAGGTTTATTCGGAAATAAAGACCTCAGAGTTTGACCATATGGATACGGAATGTGACGACAGCGGAACGGAATTGTATAACAAGAACGGTATAAGGATAATAGGCAAGACCGTGGATGAGGATTCGTTCTGGGGGATGGCGATATTATTGTTCTGTGAAAACTCGTCGGGCAGGAAGATAAGCATCAATATCGATGACATGTCAATCAACGGGTTCATGGTGACTCCGTATTTTTCATCGATGATATACGATGGAAAAAAGGCGGTCGAAGATATAACGATAATGTCCGGAGATCTTGAATCTAACGGGATAGAGTCGATCGATGAAGCAGAACTGAAATTCCGCATCATGGATGCCGACACCTACGATACCATTGATGAAACCGATACGATAGCATTTTCGGCAAAATAAGGAGGTAAAAAAGGATGAAAATTTGGAAACTTGTAGCAGGGATCCTTTCAATAGTATTTTTTGTATTTGTAGCATTTCAGTCATGCGCGGCAGGCATGGCAAATACGCTGGCCGAAAACGGTGAAGTATCGGGGTCTGCAGGACTTGTGGTCGCGCTGTTCCTTCTCGCGGGAGGCATAGTGTCGATAGCGTCAAGGAATTCAAGCGGGAAGGGAGGCAATATCGCGCTCATCATCATGTTTGGACTGGCAGCGCTGATCGGATTCGGAAACTACGGAAGCTATTCGGATCTTGCAATATGGTCGGGGTGGTGCCTGATAAATGCGATCGTCGCGGTCATCTCTCTGGCTACAGGAAAATAAGCCAAAGGCCTTTATTTAACAGATGTAAACGAACGGCGTATAACGGCCGGATCCTGAGGGGTCCGGTCGTTTTTTCTCGTTTTGGCATCCTCTTTGATGTCTTCTTTGATGTGTAAAGCTGATATGTAAAATTTTGATAACAATTGACAAATACTGCGACATCCCGTAATATTCTACTGCTACGTCCTGCATCGCAACCGGAAGCGGTGATACGAAACGGCAGGGGAAATTTGGCCGGGAAACATGGCAGGGAAACATGGCCGGGAAACATGGTCGGGGAACATGGCCGGGAAACATGGTCGGGAAAAACGGTCGGGAAACATGGCCGGGAAACCCGTCAGGGAGCGTTCCCGGAAAACAGGGAATATAAGGAACAGCAGGATTACAATAGTTCGGGAGTGTAAGGAAATGGATAAGTACTGTTCAATGGACCATATTAATAAGGAAGAGCTGATCGAGCAGTTTAC
>JAILQK010000229.1 GCA_024699045.1 Lachnospiraceae bacterium
ATAAACTGAATCCAATACGGCTTCATATATGAAAGTATTCTCTTTAAGAGTGTTTTATCCACCTTCGGCAGATTAGCTTTTTCTTCTTCGGTCAGGAAACCTCTGGGGCCCAAACCACCTCTTCCTCCGGGACCCGGCATATTTTGGTCCTCCCTTTATCTTTCAGAGCAGAACAGCTCAAGCTTCGCGATCAGGTCTTCAAGTATGTATCTGCTGTCCACATCAGTGTATAACCGTATCAGGGGCGCTGTCGGATCCTGGGCGGATGAGGTATCCTCCGCAACCATCGGGGCATGCACCGTCTTAAAGTGTCCGCACCCCGGAGTCATCGCGATGGCGATCGCGGGAGAATCCCCCAATGACCAGCTTTCTCCCTGGGTCCATCCGGCAAGTTCGGAATCATTATACGTAACCATGTTCTCATACAGATGCGCCCCGATCCTGCCACAGCAGCTGATCCTGCGTTTGATCTCTGCGATCCCTATGGTCACCGTTGTGTATACCTGTGACGGCACGACCCATAGATCGATACCGCTGTGAAGTACGTAATTAGCGGCTTCTATGTCGTTGCCGGCATTAAACTCCCTAAAAGGAGCCTCACACGGGGCCTCTCCGTGTGTCCCTATCCATATGACCGTCATCTTGTCTTTGATCCCGGGCTTAGTCTTTATTGCTTTTGCGACATTCGTAATGGCACCCTGACATAGGACGAACAGAGGTTTTTCATCATTGGAAAGAGCTTCCTTTATGATAAAGTCAACGCCCTCGGATACACTGTCATCTTCAGCCAGAGTTCCCTTTTGCCCCGCGAATGCCGGAACATCCGAGTCCATCGCTTCCTTTATGGTCTTTATCTCATTTAAGCTATCCTCCATGGAATGAGGCTGCCCGAAGTGTTCGGCGACTATCCCTTTTACGATAAGCTTCGGCGAAAGGAGTGCCTGGACTATCGCAAAGGGATCATCCGCTTCACATGCGGCATCTGTGTCTACGATCACACGGATCTTCTTATATTCAGGAATATCAAAACCAATCTTACTCATTTGTCCCCCTTATGACTTCGATTAAGAGAGTTTGTTACGCCAAAGAATAGTATATCATTTATGATCTCTCTGCGGACTTACATCCTGATAATACCTGTAGCAACTTTTTCCTGAAATCTGACATCATGTTCGACCAGAAGCATCGTAGGTTCATACTCCAGGATCAGCTTCTCGATCTGCATCCTGGAAAAAACATCGATGAAGTTGAGCGGCTCGTCCCAGATGTACAGATGTGCGGGAGTGATAAGGCTCGCAGCTATGAGCACTTTCTTTTTCTGGCCTTCGGAGTAGTCCTCCATATTCTTTACGAACTGCCCCCGTTCCAGATCAAGCTGTCTGAGTACTGCCAGAAACAGACTTTCGTCAAATGCTCTGCTCTCCGCAAAATCCCGTAAGGAACCGGACAGAAAAGATGTGTCCTGGCTGACATAGGATACGGTTATCCCCACCGGAATATCCAGACGCCCCGATACCTCCGGGACGTTGTCTCCCTCAAACCCCGGATATCCGATCTTATGAAGTACCGCATGCAGGAAACTTGACTTACCGCATCCGTTTCTGCCTGCCAGAACTATGCGATCTCCTCTTTTCAGCTGAAATCTGAAGCCTTCTGTCAGTGGCGCTACAGCGCTCTCATATTTAAGAGACAGTTCGGAAGCATCTATCAGGATCTCCTTATGAAACCCGAGCGGCTTCAGCTTAAGATCCGTCACTTTTTCGATGTCATTTAAGAGTCCTTCTTTTTCCTCTATCTCACGATCGATCCGGGCCTCATATACTTTCACCCTTTTTTGCATCTTCTTGGTCTTGGCACCTATGTAGGATCTGGTTGCGATACTTCTGTCGGGCTCCTTGCGGGGATCAAATCCTATCTTGGAGTTCTCGTTCTTCTCTGCCCAGCGACTGCTCCTGTCGGCCGATACTTTAAGTTTGCCTATCTCGCGCAGGTGCTTCTCGTTTTCCGCCTGCCGGAATGCATCCTGTTTTTCCTTGTTCTCCCACCATGAGGAAAAGTTGCCGGCCTGAACTTCTATGCTCTCCCTGTTTAAGACCAAAACATGATCGCACACTCCGTCCAGCAGGTCCCTGTCATGAGAGACCAGTATGAATCCCTTCTTTGCAGACAGATACTCCTTCACGATCTCACGGGCCCGGCCATCCAGGTGGTTTGTCGGCTCATCGATCAGCAGGAACTCATTTTCCGCTGCAAAAAGGACTGCCAGCATCACTCTGGT
>JAILQK010000133.1 GCA_024699045.1 Lachnospiraceae bacterium
TATGACAAATGCCATAAAGGATAATCTTAAAAGCGCCGGATTTGAAGTCAGCTTTTGTTCTCCTGTCGTAAATGATCTGAATAAAGAAAAGAAAAGATCAATCATACTCCTATATCTCGGGGATTACGTGAAAAATTCCGGAGAGGGACTGATCTACCTGAAGGACAAGGTCGTCGAGGATGAAGCCAGAATGTTTATCGTCGGAAGCAATGACGAGATAAAAGAAACCAGGGCATTTATACCGGATGCATTGATCACGCGGACCTTTGAGCGGCCGCTTAACGTAAAAAATCTGGTAAATGCAATGAATGAGACCAGCAGGCTCATAGAGGAAGAGGGAGAGAAGAAAAAGATCCTTGTGGTCGATGATGATCCCGTGATGCTCCGTACGATAAAGGGATGGCTGGAGGGGACTTATCAGATAACGATGGTCAATTCCGGAATGAATGCCATAACATATCTGGCAAAGAACAAACCGGATCTTATCCTCCTGGACTACGAAATGCCTGTGATCACCGGCGCAAAGGTGCTTGAAATGATCAGATCCGAGATCTCAACATCGTCATTACCGGTAATCTTTCTTACATCAAAAGGCGATAAGGAGTCGGTTATGGAGGTTTTGAAGCTTAAGCCTGAAGGCTATCTGCTTAAGACGATGTCTCCGGGAGAGATACTTAAAGCACTTGAGGAATTTTTCGAAAAGCAGAAACAGGCAGGATAATAAACCTGCATCAATAAACAATATATATTTCAAAACAATCTAATCAGGAGGTAAGGGGCAAATGGGAGTAAAAGAAGCGATCGAGGCAGGAAAGACAACTATAGGGATCGAATTCGGGTCAACGAATATCAAGGCAGTTCTTATAGGAGAGGATTTCAGTGTGCTCGCATCCGGAAAGCACGGCTGGGAGAACCGGTTGGAGAACGGAATATGGACATACAGCCTGGATGATATCTGGGGTGGACTGCAGGACTGTTATGCAGGTCTTAGAAAAGATGTACAGGAAAAATACGGAGTGAACCTTACCACTACCGGAGCCATAGGATTTTCCGCCATGATGCACGGCTATATGGCGTTTAACGAAAAGGACGAACTGCTGGTACCTTTCCGGACATGGAGAAATACCATAACGGGGGAAGCAGCGGACAAGCTTACAAAGCTTCTTGACTTCAACATTCCGCAGAGATGGACCATTGCTCATTTGTATCAGGCTATCCTCAATAAAGAAGAACATGTCAAAGATATCAGAACGCTCATGACACTGTCGGAATATATCCATTGGCAGCTTTCAGGAGAGAAGGTTGCCGGAGTCGGTGAGGCATCGGGAATGTTCCCCATAGATTCCGATATCAATGATTATGATCAGGATCGCCTGGACAAGTTTGATTCGGCGATAGCATCATATGGATTTTCATGGAAGATCAGAGATATATTTCCCAAGGTTCTGGTGGCAGGTGACAATGCCGGAAAGCTCACGGAAGAAGGAGCGAAGAAGATCGACGTTTCAGGGAATCTCAAGGCCGGGATACCCATGTGTCCTCCCGAAGGTGACGCAGGGACTGGCATGACCGCTACAAATTCGGTCGCGGTACGGACCGGAAATGTTTCGGCGGGAACAAGCTGCTTTGCCATGATAGTTCTGGAAAAGCCGCTTTCAAAGGTTTATCAGGAGCTTGACATGGTGACGACGCCTTCCGGAAAACCCGTGGCAATGGCACATGTCAATAACTGTACGTCCGACCTGAATTACTGGGTGAACATTTTCAAAGAGGTTTTGGCGCTTTGCGGGGCAAAAGAGCCGGAGGATCTTTACACGGAGTTGTTTAACAAGGCACTTACCGAAGATCCGGATTGCGCAGGAGTGCTTTCCTATAATTATTTCTCCGGAGAGCCGGTCACGGGCATGGAAGAAGGCCGTCCGCTACTCGTGCGTACGCCCGATGCCAGATTTGACCTTGCCAATCTTATGCGCTCGATCCTGTATTCCGCAATGGGCGCATTAAAGATAGGGATGGATATTCTCATACGCAAGGAAAATGTTGAGGTGGATAAGATCACCGGACATGGTGGATGGTTTAATTCCGGGAAGAGCGCAGCCAAGGTTATGGCGGCAGCGCTTGATATCCCTGTATCAACCATGGCTACGGCAGGAGAAGGAGGTCCCTGGGGACAGGCGATCCATGCAGCATATATGATAGGCAAGGCGGAGGGAGAGACTCTGGATGATTATCTCGCAAACAGAGTTTTTGCTGGTTCGGAGACCGTAACGACTGAACCGGACGCAAAAGATGTCGAGGGCTTTGACAAATGGCTTGATATATATAAAGCAGGGCTTTCCATTGAGAGGGCGGCTATAGAGAGCATAAAATGACCGGCCGGGTTCAGGCCTGAAACATACATCCCGGTACCGCTCCGGCAGCGGTCCGGGATGTATTTGTATTATAAATGGTCCTTAAGGATCTTTAAGGTATCTGAAATAATGAGATAAACTTATCGCGGGATTTAACCGATAAATTATACATGAGAATTGATTTTGATCAGCTGCAGGCAAAAAATATCGCAGATCCGCAGGTTTCGGCAGCGGCCACTAAAAACGGATCGGCAAAAGACGCGTCAGGACCTTCCGGACTTACCGCTGGCGGTATAATGTTCGGTCACTCGGAAGACAATATCCTTTACCATGACAGGACGAAGAAGAGATCCGTAGTGGATCAGGCAGCTCAGGCGGATGCTGTGGGGGTGGATACGCAGATGGATCAGATGCTCATCGTTGCGCAGACCATGTCGCCACAGGATGCGGGGAAGCTTGCCGAGGAAGGGTACAATATGAGTGAGATGGATCCTGAAGATGCGGTGAATTCGCTTGACCGCATTAAAGTCCGTCTGGCGCAGGCCGGAGTGAACGTTGCCGGGTACACGGATACGGTCTCATCCGTAAAAGTAGAGCAGATCACCGGATCGGCCGTAGCCTCGGGAGATCTGGCCACCGAAGATACCGTTACGGAAACCGCAAAGAAGGAGGATGCCTTTGTAAAGGACCGTCCGGCTGTAAATGAAGAAAAATATCTTACGAGCGGGATTTCGGACGACGAGATAAGTGAAACCCTTGAGGCATATGATCTTCCCGCTTCAAAGGAGAATATCGATTCTGTCAGGGAGGCTTTGAACGTGGCTTCCCAGCTTAAGAGTCTTACCGAAAACGCCCGATTGTTTCTGGCAGGCGGAGACATGGAACCTACAATCAGAAACGTATTCACGGCAGAGTATTCGAGCGGTAAGGCACAGACCGGCGGAAATTCAAGATACATTGCTGATGATACGGGTTATGTGGGGCGTTCAGGAAATCTCGGGAGCGAGGCGATTACCGAAGAAAGCGGATTGTCCGGGATCGATGAGGCTTTTGCCAGACAGATCAGGGATACGATCGGACAGGCAGGGTATGAGGTTTCACCGGAACTGGAGAACCATGCGGTAAAAATGATAAATGCAGGAGTTCCACTTACTGTTCAATCTATTCAAAGATATGAGGATGCGGGGAATATAGATATACGTCCGACCAGAAAAGAGGTAATGGAAGCGATCGCTTCAGGCGGGCGGGGAGTAGATGCTTATCTTATCTCCGATTACAAAAAGATCCGGGCGGAAAGGGTTACAAAAGAAGCAGCGATCTCCATGGCTGCTGAGGCAAATCTGAAAAATATAGATAAAGAGCTTAATCTGGACACGGATTATCTCGAAAAAGATGTTGAAACACTGAAGACCAGAGAAAAAGAGGTCTTTGATCTGCTTGAAGAAACGATGTCCGCAAGATCCGAAATCCTCAGGAGCCCTGCGGCACTCGTAGCGGATAACGAGGTGATAAGGGCTTTTGCGGCAGCAGGCAGAAGCGATATGGTGCCGACCGGAACGCCTCAGGAACTGAATCTTGGAAAGCTGCATGATAAGGCGGTCAGCCTGACCCGCGATCATGAAAGAATGAACCGGACTTATGAGGCGGTCGGAACCGAGGTAAGGAAGGATCTGGGAGACAGTATCCGAAAGGCATTTGAGGGCACAGATTTTGATGCTGTCCTAAAAGGGTTTGGCATAGAGGACAATCCGCAAAATGAGAGGGCGGTACGTATCGCCGCATATTCAAATACGGAACTTACGGCAGAAAATATTGCCTCCATCAGCGCTGCAGATGACAGGCTGAATGCTGTGCTTGAAAAGCTCACGCCGCCGAGAGTGCTCAGAATGATACGGGAAAATATCAATCCGTTGGAGATCCCGGTCGATGAACTTGAGAGCAATCTTACACGATATGAGGATGAAGAAGACCGTCCGGTGGAAGATTTTGCGAAATATCTGGTGGAGGAGAGGAACAAAGGTAATATAACCGATGCGGAAGCGACCTCGTACATAGGCATATACAGGTTCATGAACCTTATCGATTCGGGAGATCATAGTGCAGTCGGGGCTGTTGTCGCAAGCGGCAGGGAAATGAACTTTTCAACTCTGCTGTCGGCTGCGCGCACCGGGAAAAAAGCGCATATTGACCGCTATATCGATAATAACTTCAACGGTTTGGATATTCCGGTCACACAGGGAAGTCCCCGTATAGATCAGATGATACGGGCGGCCTTTTCTTCGGAAGATACGTCTCGGGAGCAATATCAGGATGAGGCCGGAAAGTTTGCGGAAGCAGCCAAAGCGGAGGAGGAGTTATACAGGGCTCTCGAGGAGGCCGGGATACCTAAAAGCGCTGCGAATATAACGGCATACGAGCAGCTGGTGGCAGAAGGCGGGAATCGGTTTGTAAGGGAACTCCGGGCCGGTGCCTCATCCAGGGCAGAGGAAAAAATACGAAAGGCCGAAAAGAAAGTGCAGGATGCTCTGGGAGACGGTGATGCCGAAAAAATAAAGGAGTGCTACGATGAAATGGTAAAAGCCGAGCTCATAGGGGCTTTGGAGGGCGAGACCATCGATATAAGGGCGCTCAGATCGACCGACAAGGTATTGCATATCAAGCAGGAACTCGCAAAAAAGGATGAATATCATATGCCGGTCGAGTTCAACGGTGAACTGATCAATATAAATTTAAAAATTAAGCATGGCGGAAATCAAAATTCTGTCGATATATATTTTGAGACCGAAGAATTCGGCTCTGTCCACGCCGAGCTCCGGGTGACGGACGGGATCCGGGGAGCTGTCAAGAGCGAGAGGACAGCCGGAGATGATTATATGAGAGAGCGGCTTGAAAGCATTACAAAAGCCGTGAGCGATACTTCGGGAAAAGAAACATATCTTAAGATCGGGAATATGGATGTCCCCGATGATAACGAAGCCATGGATGGCGGGCAAGGCAACGAGGCCATGCTCTACCGTACGGCCAAAGCGGCCCTTAACGCAATGCTTGCACAGGAAGCATAGCGTGCAGACGGGATACGGCAGCCTTATCAGTAATCCAAGACCATAGAAAGAGGGACAGTCCATGAAGATCAACAGCAATATCACAGCCTATATCACAAATAATGCCTATTCACAGAATGAGAAGAGGCTTTCCAAGTCGACAGCCAGACTTTCAAGTGGTTATAAACTTAATACATCAGGGGATGATCCGGCCAATTTTGCGATCGCGGCAAAGATGAGATCGATGATCAAGGGTCTTGACAAGGTTCAGACAAATACAACGACCGGAATATCCGTGATCCAGACAGCGGAAGCTGCTATCGAGGAATCTCAGCTTATGATCCAGAGGATGAATGAGCTTGCGATCAAAGCATCCAACGGTACGATATCGAGTTCGGATCGCCAGAACATTCAGGATGAAGTGGATCAGCTTATGAAAGAAATGGATCGTATCGCGGAAACAACCCAGTTTAACGGGATGAAGCTTCTGAACGGTTCATTTCAGGATAAGGGATATACAAATAACAGCAAAGTGAGCATAATAGATTATTCGGAGGAAACGGTCGCAGGGAAATATCTTATGAAGCTGTCAAAAGGAAGCGATGGCAACTATATCATAAATAATACCGGGAATGCCGGAAGCACAGGATATGAAGGCTATAAAGAAGTAGAGGAACTCTTTGGAAGCCTGGACACTTCAAAGATCTCCGTTAACACGGAAACCACCGAGGATGATGATGGGACTATAACGGAATATGTGAAGATAAAAGGCTTGCAGGGTTCGGAAATGCGCTTTAAGGTTGAAGCGGGAGCTGATCTCTCGGAGAATATCGAGCTGGATGTGACGGGACTGGGATCAATGCGTCTGCAGGTCGGCACCGAGGAGGGGGAAGTGATATCCGCATCCATGCCTCTCATGACAACAGAGGCCATGGGGCTTTCCAATCTCAAAATGACAACAAAGGAAGATGCATACGAAGCTATAGACAAGGTCAATACAGCGATGGAGTACGTGAACCGGGCAAGATCCAGGATGGGAGCATATCAAAACCGTCTGGAGAATACGGATGCGTTCCTCGATGCATATAACGAAGATATAACTACTTCACTTTCACGGATACAGGACACCGACATGGCTGAGGAGATGACGGAATTCACCAATGCCCAGATACTGACACAGGCAGGTATCAGCATGCTGTCGCAGGCGAATGAAGCGCCCCAGCAGGCACTACAGCTGCTTCAGTAAGACAGACGGGTGGATCGGAGGGGTATCATGACATCAGAAAAGAAGCAGGAGTATACAAGACGCATAATCGAAGCGAATCCGACGGGTATAATAGCCATTACCTACGAGATCGCCAGGGGTTATTATCAGGATGCCCTCACCGCGTTCAGGGCCGGTGACAGAGATACATACAGACTCGAGATATCACGGGGAAATAAATGCATAGAACAGCTGATCATGGCTCTCGATCCCAAATATAAGATATCGATCTATCTTCTCAGGATATACAATTATATCCTTGAGTGCGCAAGAAGAGCTTCATTCAGGTATGACACCGGAGAGCTGGAGGAACCTATGGAGATACTTGCAAGGATAGGCGGGACGTTCGAGGAGATAGCCCCGCAGGATAAAAGAGGTGCGGCAGTGCAGGGTGGTGAGGAAGTCTATGAGGGTCTTACCTATAATGCAAAGGGTTATACAAATACAACGGTAAAGAGATAGATCCGGACAGGGTCATAAGGGTGATCATAACCCGGATGACAGACAGGGATCACGGATAGAAGCTATCGGGCAGGGATAATGCCCGATAGTTTTATTATACCGGCAGTCAGACCGGGTAATATTTACGGAGTGCCACGGTCTGTGATATAGTAGCTTTGCTTTGATAAAACTATGCGGAGGAAAAAATGGAAAACACAAAAAAACGTATGTTGTCAGGCATACAGCCAAGCGGGGATCTTCATCTCGGAAACTACCTGGGTGCGATAAAAAACTGGGCCGACAGGGTCGATGACTATGAGTGCTATTATTTTATGGCGGATATGCATACGATCACGGTCCGCCAGGAGCCGGCTGAGCTAAGACGAAGATCATTGGGGCAGCTTGCCCAGTATATAGCCTGCGGGCTGGATCCGGAAAAAAATGTGTTGTTCCTTCAATCACATGTTCCCGCGCATGCGCAGTTGTCATGGGTCCTTAACTGTTACACGATGTTCGGGGAGCTTTCCCGCATGACACAGTTTAAGGATAAGTCTTCAAAATACAAAGATAACATCAATGCGGGACTGTTTACTTATCCTGTTCTGATGGCTGCCGATATCCTGTTGTATCAGCCGGACTATGTTCCGGTGGGAGAGGACCAGAAACAGCATGTCGAACTGACACGGGATATCGCTCAGCGGTTCAACAGCATATACGGAGAGGTATTTAAGATACCGGAGCCCTTTATATCGGAAACCGGGGCCAGGA
Source organism: Lachnospiraceae bacterium (assembly GCA_024699045.1). GTDB lineage: Bacteria > Bacillota > Clostridia > Lachnospirales > Lachnospiraceae > NK4A144. The sequence continues at coordinate 7,866 of JAILQK010000133.1, forward strand.
TCTATGGTCTTATGTCCCCGGCGGATAAAATGTCCAAATCGGATCCGAACGGCTGTGTTTTCATAATGGATGATCCGGATACTATAATGAGAAAATTTAAGAAGGCTGTAACCGACAGCGACACGGAAAATCCTGTCCGTTTTGATAAAGTGAATAAACCCGGGGTGGCCAATCTCATGAACATATACTCGACACTCAGCGGAAAATCTTACACTGAGATAGAAAATGAGTTTGACGGTAAGGGCTACGGGGCCTTTAAGCCCGCGGTGGCAGAGCTTGTTATTGATATCCTCCGACCCATAAGGGAGGAGGCGGACAGGCTTTTGAAGGATAAAGCGTATCTTGACGGTGTATATAAAGACGGTGCGGAAAGAGCTTCCTATATTGCGGGAAAGACACTCAGGAAGGTCTACAGGAAGGTAGGTTTTTACCAGGGATAGAAGGCTGATTCTTATTGTATGGAAAAAAATACAATGAACAGCCTTTATTTTCGGCTTGTGATGACGATATACTATTTGAAACGAAGTTTTACTTTGTCTCATTGCTGTGAAAGGAGGGATTGAATATGAGTATAAGGATCGGTTCCAATATACCGTCGTTTTACAATTCAAACAGGATCAATCAGACGCCTGACATAGACAATACCCCCCGGATAGAGCAGCAGAGTCAGGTAAACGATCAGAAGGAAGGCAGAAACAGCGCCGGACAATATATATCGCAGGAACACGGCGGAGTTGTTCAGACCAGAGTCGCCGATGCGAATTCTTTTAAGAAAGCACAGCTGGATGGCAACCGCGAGAGGATCGAAGAGATGGCGAACAAGCTGTACAGCAAGTTGCCGGATATCTTCGCGGATATGAGCAGACTGACGACAGGTTCGGATGATCAGACAGCGGCAAGCCGTGTGGCAGTCAACGAAAGAAATGTTGCGGCGGTTGCGGACAAGCAGGCAGATCAGACGGAACAGCTCGTGAACTTCACATTATAATCTCTTAATAGCGAAAGCAGAGGTTTGAAGGGAACCATAGATCGAAGGAAATATAAGAAGACAGACCCCCACGTCATAAGACGTGGGGTTTTATATAGAGGAGAGAAAAAAGAGCAGACGTGAGAATGAAACCGGATTAGGCAACCGTTGCTTTTTATGATAAACTGTGTCATATATCAGCTTACAGGAGGAAGGGCGCGATAATGTCGGATAAAGGGCCATATTATATAACTACAGCCATAGCATATGCATCCGGAAAACCTCACATCGGAAACACATATGAGATAGTGCTTGCCGACGCCGTGGCGAGATTTAAGCGGCAACAGGGCTACGATGTCTTTTTTCAGACCGGTACGGATGAGCATGGGATCAAAATAGAGGAAAAAGCCGAGGCGGAAAAGATCTCACCGAAACAATTCGTGGACAACGCATATGGGGAGATCCGGAAGATCTGGGATCTTATGAATACTTCTTATGATAAGTTCATAAGGACCACCGATAAAGACCACGAGGAGCAGGTTCAGAAGATATTCCGGAAGCTTTACGACCAGGGGGATATTTATAAGGGCTCCTACGAGGGAATGTACTGTACTCCCTGCGAGTCATTCTGGACCCCTTCACAGCTGGTTGACGGCATGTGCCCCGATTGCGGACGTCCCGTGCAGCCCGCGAGCGAGGAAGCATATTTCTTCAGAATGAGCAAGTACGCGCCGAAGCTTATGGACTATATAGAGGAGCATCCCGAGTTCATACAGCCCACGGCAAGGAAAAACGAGATGATAAATAATTTCCTGAAGCCGGGACTTCAGGATCTCTGTGTGTCACGCACATCATTTACATGGGGGATACCGGTAACCTTTGATGAAAAACATGTAGTGTATGTTTGGCTTGATGCGCTCGTGAACTATATTACCGGTATAGGATATGATGCTGACGGGGATCATTCCGATCTGTATAAAAGCCATTGGCCGGCGGATCTCCATCTGATAGGTAAGGATATAGTAAGATTTCACACGATATACTGGCCGATATTCCTGATGGCTCTCGGAGAACCGCTTCCCAAGCAGGTGTTTGGGCATCCGTGGCTTCTGGTCGGTGACGGCAAAATGAGCAAATCAAAGGGGAATACCATATATGCGGACACTCTTGTAGATATGTTCGGAGTAGATGCGGTACGGTATTATATGATCCATGAGATGCCGTTCGATAATGACGGAGTATTTACATGGGATACTATGGTCGAGCGTTATAATTCCGATCTTGCCAATACCCTCGGAAACCTTGTGAACCGGACAATATCCATGGCTGATCAGTACCTTGGGGGCACGGTCGAGGACAAGGGGATAAAAGAGCCGGTGGACGACGATCTTTATGAGACAGTTCTCGGAGTCAAGGCGAAGGTCGAGGATCTGATGTCAACGCTGCATGTCGCGGATGCGATCACCGAGATATTCGATCTGTTCAAGCGATGCAACAAATATATTGACGAGACAACTCCCTGGATACTGGCAAAAGAGGAAGCCGGGAAGGATCGTCTGTCTACAGTTCTCTATAATCTCTGTGATTCCATAGTTATCGGAGCATCGCTTTTGACACCGTATATGCCGGATACATCAAGGGCGATCCTTTCACAGATGAATACCGAAGCCGTCGAGTATGGAAAGCTTGATACAAGAGGCATGTTCATTTCGGGTACAAAAGTCACCGAAGAGCCGAAGATACTTTTTGAGAGAAAGAAACTGCAGGATGTACTTAAGGAAGTCGACAGACTCTATCCGCCAAGGAAAGAGGAGAAGTCGGGCGGAGGTGACCGTAAGAAGGAAAGCCGCAAGAATGCCGACAGCAAGGATGGGATCCATAAAACACAGGTAAGCATCGCTGACTTTGACAAGCTTGAACTAAGAGTAGGAGTCATAAAGTCATGTGAAGCGGTTGAAGGCTCCAAAAAACTGTTATGCAGTCAGGTAGATATCGGAGACCGGACTCTCCAGATTGTCTCGGGGATAAGAAAATATTATTCGCCGGAAGAGATGGTCGGGAAAAAAGTTATGGCTATCGTAAATCTTGCGCCTGCAAAGCTTGCCGGAACAGAGTCACAGGGGATGCTGCTCTGCGCCGAGGATCCCGACGGAAACCTTGCGCTGATGTCACCTGAAAAAGATATGCCGGCAGGGGCTGAGATCTGCTGATAATAATCAGGATTAAAGGCGGAGGTTGACGGAATGAGAGAGTTCAGTATTGACAGTCGGGATATGAAGACACGACTGGCATGCTACGTTTGGGAACCGGGCGTTGAGGCGAAGGCGATACTGGTGCTGGCTCACGGTATGCAGGAACATATGATGAGATACACGGAGATAGCAGAGTATCTTGTGTCTCAGAATATAATATTCGCCGGACTCGATCATCTTGGACACGGCAAAAGCGCTGCCACAACAGATGACTTTGGATATTTTTGTGAGCAGGATCCGGCGACCGTTCTCGTAAGGGATGTACATCGACTGAAAAAGACGGTTCAGGCCGAACACCCGGGGATTCCCGTATTTCTCATGGGCCATTCGATGGGATCTTTTATTGCAAGGAATTATATAGAAAGATATGGAACCGGGATACAGGGCGTCATAATACAGGGAGGCGGTGATACTCCCTGGATCATAGGGGCCGGCGGTAAAATGCTGACAGGAACCATCGCTCTTTTTCATGGGTGGAGATACAGGTCGCCGTTTTGCGACCGCATAGTGCTGGGAGCATTTGACAAAGCATTTACGGGCGAGCACAGTTGGATCTGCGGCCGCGAGGAAGTTGTGAAGCAGTTTTTGGAGGATCCTCTGACTGATTTTACTTTTACTCTGAACGGATATCATACCCTTTCAGAGTTAACATTACGATCCCGCAGTAAAAAGCTCATCGCCCGCATACCGAAGGAGCTCCCGATGCTCATCCTTTCAGGAGCTGAGGACCCGGTGGGCGAGATGGGGAAGGGTGTACAGAGAATGTACGAGCTGTATAAAAACTGTGGCATGAAGAACGTTAAGCTGGATATAAGACCCGGCGACAGACATGAACTCCATCATGAAGAAGATCGATATAAGGTATTTGAAGAAATAAAGGAATTCATATTATGAAAAAAGCGATATCGGCGATACTCCTGTTTATATTGTGCCTTGGAATGACAGTTCCGGTCATGGCAGGAGAAAATGTCATCACATTCGGAAGCGATCAGGCGAATACGGAGCAGGAGGATAAGAGCAAGCCGTACCTGGCGCTCGGGTCGGATCTTACACAGGATCAGCTGGCGGTAGTATTGTCCGCAATGGGACTTTCCGGTACCGATCTCTCCGATTACCATGTTGTTTATGTGACCAACGCGGAGGAGCATCAATATCTGGATCAGTATATTTCTCCGGCGGTCATCGGTACGAAATCTCTGTCTTCTGTTTTGGTAAAGCCGGCCGAATCCGGACACGGGATCAATGTGAGTGCCTATAATATCGATTATTGTACGACAGGTATGTATAAAAATGCCCTGCTTACCGCCGGGGTAGAGAATGCGGATATAATCGTGGCTGCTCCGACGCAGATCTCCGGGACCGCGGCTCTGATCGGCGCCCTTAAAGCATATGCCGATATGAAGGATGAAAGCCTTGACACAACGGCGCTTGACACCTCTTTGAATGAACTCGTGACCACAGGGCAGATAGAAGAAGCCCTGGATGGGGCGACCAAGCAGGACGTTGAGGAAATGATCGCTTTCATCAAGGCAGAAATAGCCGGCAAGGATCTTAACACCCGCGAGGAGATAGATGCGGCTGTCAGAAAGGCCATCGCAGACTATAATGAGCTTCAGAAGGCAAATTGGAGCCTGTCCGAGGATGAGATAAAGCAGATAGTGGATCTTATGGTAAAGATCAAGGCTTTGGGATTGGATTATGATACTTTGCTGGATCAGGCGGCGGATATTTATGCCAAGTTCGGAGACAAGCTTACGGCAGATGATCTTAGCTCGATCGCAGCACAGGGTGTTGCTTCAACCATAAAAGAAAAGGTGGGAGAGGCCTTTACGGGGATATACGAGGGGATCAAAGGCTTCTTTTCCATTATTTTCGGCAAATGAGCGAAACATTCAGCGTCAGGTTTCTTTCAAAGACGGAGTATTCGGCCGCAATGGATCTTTGCTGGAGAGTTTTCAGTGATTCTGAAGCAGAGATCACCGGCAGTGAAGGAAGAGAAAGCTTTAGACGTTTTATCACGGACGATACACTGCATACCATTTTTCTTAACGGGGGATTCCCCATGATCGCCGCATATGACGGGAACGGGATGATCGGTGTAGCCGCCTTAAGGTATGGCCCCCATCTGTCCCTGCTGTTTGTGGAAACAGCATATCAGCACAGAGGGGTAGGATCGGCCATGCTGGATTATCTGAGAGAGTGGCTTCTTGATGTACCGGGCCGGTTCGGAGGCTCAAGACTTACCGTTAACGCATCGACTACAGGGACGGGTTTTTACCACAGGCTGGGGTTTAAGGATACCGGAGAGAGAAAATACAAAGACGGCATCTTCTCTACTCCGATGGAACTTGAGTTACAGGAGAAGGGGTTTTATGATAACAAATCAGGTGATCCAGAAAGCGTTGGATGAATTAAAGGAAATATCGGGGGTTGATCTGGCAGTGATGGAGTTGAACGGCAGTCAGGCGGCATCTACTTTTTCGACCGACGATATATCGTCGGTCGCGATCAGATCTTTTATCGATTCCGGGGCTGAAGAAGGAGTAAATGACAAGAGGCATTTTTACAGGATAGTGGATGAAGAGGTTACAAACTATGTCCTCATCGTTCAGGGAAATGACGAGAAAGCTGAAATCATAGGCCGTGTGGCCAGATCCGAGATGACGGCTCTTTCTGCGGCATATAAGGAGAAATTTGACAAGAATGCTTTTTTCCAGAATCTTATAATGGACAATATGCTGGTCGTAGATATATACAGCCGGGCAAAAAAACTCCGTGTTCCGACCGACAGTACGAGATGTGTATTTATTGTTGAGACCGAAGGCAGCAAGGAGATATCGGGGATCGACCTGCTCAGATCGGTATTTCCCTCAGGAGCTAACGACTACGTGATAGAGGCCGATGAAAGGGCCTATGTTGTGATCAAATCCCTTGATCCGCTTGAGGACGAGGAGCAGCAGGTTAAGGAAACGGCAGAGATGCTGGTGGATACAATGAACACACAGGCTATGGTGAGGGTAAGGGTTTCCTACGGAAAGGTCGTTTCCGAGATAAAGCAGGTCTCGGCCTCTTATAAAGAAGCAAAGATGGCGATGGAGGTAGGAAAGATATTCTATCAGGAAAAATCCATCGTGTCTTACGGAACTCTGGGGATCGGACGTCTTATCTATCAGCTGCAGCCGTCTCTTTGCGAGGTATTCCTTCATGAGATATACGGAGATGACATACCGGATCATCTGGATGAGGAGACTCTAAATACCATCAATAAGTTTTTTGAGAACAATCTTAATGTATCGGAGACTTCGAGGCAGCTTTTTGTGCATCGCAATACACTGGTATACAGGATAGAGAAGCTTCAAAAGATGACCGGCCTCGATATACGTACTTTTGATGACGCACTAACATTCAAGATAGCATTGATGGTGGTCAACTACATGAAGTATATAAGATCTCATGAGTTTTGATAACAGGCGGTGATCGGATGCATATAGCCGGAATGACAAAAAACACACTGCTTGACTATCCCGGAAGGGTAGCGGCAACAATATTTACGGGAGGCTGTAATCTCAGATGCCTTTTCTGTCAGAACAGCTCGCTGGTCGAAGGGCTTATCCCTAAGATCAGAGAAGAGGATGTGCTTGCTTTTCTTGAAAAAAGAAAAAATGTGCTCAGCGGGGTATGTATAACGGGAGGGGAACCGACCCTTCAGCCTGATCTTATAGATTTTATACATAAAGTGCGCGATCTGGGATACGCGGTCAAGCTGGATACAAACGGAACGGAACCGGGAGTTTTGAGGGAACTGGCGGATAAAGAGCTATTGGATTATGTCGCTCTTGATATTAAGACCGATAAAAACAAATATCGGGAACTATGCAATATAGACATAGATGTGGAAAAGGTGAGCGAAAGCGCAGAGCTTCTGATAGAGGGCAGGTTTCCGGATTATGAGTTCCGGACTACGGTAGTGGCGGAGTATTTTGACAGAGAGACTGCGGCGGCAGTTGGAGAGTGGCTTAAAGGAGCGCACCGATACTATCTTCAGAATTATGTGGATACAAATACGACCTTTGCGGGCAGAGGAGTACTGCATGGTCAGACAAGAGAAGAGATAGAGGCATACGCGGACATCCTCAGGGAGACTATATCGGAGGTGGCACTTCGTGGAATCGATTGATACGCTCATCGGAGATGACGAAAAATACATGAAGGAAGCCATGAAACAGGCAAAAAAAGCTTATGAGGCCGGGGAGGTCCCGATAGGCTGCGTTATTGTCGAAACCATCACCGGAAAGATCATAGGACGCGGATACAATCGGAGAAATACGGATAAAACGACACTTGCTCATGCCGAGATCACGGCCATCAAAAAGGCGACCAGGGCAATAGGGGACTGGAGACTGGAAGGGTGTACGATATACATCACGCTTGAGCCGTGCCCCATGTGTGCGGGAGCGATAGTGCAGGCCCGGATCGACAGATGTGTATATGCAGCTCCGTCAGACAAGGCCGGTTGCGCTGGATCGGTCGTAAATCTGCTCAACATATCAAGCTTCAATCATCAGGTGGAAGTAACCAGAGGGATAATGGAAGAGGAATCCCAGGCTTTGATCAGGCAATTCTTTAAGGAACTCAGACAAAGGATCTGAACGGGAGCCGTCGTACCTGTTCGTATATATCCGTATATACCGCAAACTCAAAGTGGTATGCCTGAGCGTTTCTATGGTATAATATCTTTGTTGCATTTCTTTACAAAAAACTCATTAAATCAAAGAGGGGGAAGGCATATGAAGCGTATCGGGTTACTTACCAGCGGCGGCGACTGTCAGGCTCTAAATGCGGCAATGAGAGGCGTTGTCAAGTCTTTAGTTAATTCTGGAGAGCAGATCGAACTGTACGGATTCCTTGATGGATACAAGGGACTGATTTACGGCGAGTACAGAATGCTCGATATTTCGGATTTTTCCGGTATACTGACGCGTGGCGGTACGATACTGGGGACATCAAGAGTTCCGTTTAAGACGATAAGAGAACCCGATGAGGACGGACGTGATAAGGTCGAGTCAATGAAGCATTCTTATTACAAGCTGAGGCTGGACTGCCTCGTTATCCTCGGAGGAAACGGAACCCACAAAACGGCAAATCTTTTGCGTGAAGAAGGACTTAACATAGTCACGCTTCCAAAGACGATCGATAATGACCTTTGGGGTACGGATATGACCTTCGGTTTCCAGAGCGCTGTCGATATAGCGACGCAGACTCTGGATTATATCCATACCACGGCAGATTCCCACGGAAGAGTATTTATAGTGGAGATAATGGGGCATAAGGTGGGATTCCTGCCTCTCAACGCGGGAATGGCCGGAGGCGCAGATATAATCCTGCTCCCTGAGATCCCGTATGATATAGATAAGGTAGTCGATGCCATTGAGCTAAGAAAGAAAAGAGGAGCCAAATTCACGATAATCGTTGTGGCCGAGGGAGCTATCAGCAAGCAGGATGCCAAACTCTCGAAAAAAGAGTATAAGGAAAAAGTCGCGAAGAGCAAGTATCCTTCCGTTTCATATGAGATCGCCGAAAAGATACAGAAAAAAACCGGCAAAGAAGTCAGAGTCACAGTACCGGGACATATTCAGCGCGGCGGAGCACCGGATTCATACGACAGGGTCTTTGCTTCAAGACTGGGATCTGAGGCAGGCAAACTGATCCTTAAAGGGGAGTACGGCTTCATGGTCGGTTATAAGAACAGAGAGATAGTAAAGGTTCCTCTGGATCAGGTTGCGGGCAAACTGAAGAGCCTGGATCCGAATGCGGCGATCATCAAAGAGGCAAAGATGCTCGGTATTTCATTCGGAGACTGATGACAGAATAAATGGTTCATCAGTCACTGTACAGAAAATACAGACCTAAAAGATTTGCAGATGTTACGGGACAGGATCCCATAGTCAGGGCCATCGGGAATCAGGTCATCACAGGAACGCTTGCGAATGCATATCTTTTTACGGGGACAAGGGGTACGGGAAAGACAACCGTGGCAAAGATCTTTGCGAGGGCGGTCAACTGCGAAAATGTGCAGCCTGACGGCAGCCCCTGCGGAGAATGCCCAACCTGTAAAGGGATAGCGGACGGATCGCTTATGAACGTGATTGAGATCGATGCGGCGTCAAACAACGGTGTTGACAATGTCCGGACAATCATAGAGGAAGTGGCATACAGTCCCCAGAGCGGCAAGAAAAAGGTTTATATCATTGACGAGGCGCATATGCTTTCACCTGCAGCGGCCAACGCCCTGCTCAAGACGATCGAGGAGCCTCCCGATTACATGATGTTCATTCTTGCCACGACAGAGGCGGGATCGCTGCCCATCACCATCTTGTCCAGATGTCAGAGATATGATTTCAGGCGGATGACAGCTGATGTGCTGGCCGCCAGAATGAAAAAGGTTCTTGCCGAAGAGAACAGGGAAGCCGAGGACAAAGCGATCTCATTCATAGCAAGACAGGCGGACGGATCGATGAGAGACGCGCTTTCACTGCTTGATCAATGCATAGCTTTTAATCTGGGGGAGACTCTTACGTATGACAGGACTCTCGATATACTGGGAGCGGTCGACACGACGGTTTATGACTCTCTTATGAAAGCGGTAACGGAAGGCCGCCTCAAGGATGCGGTCATGGTGCTTGATGATGCGGTAATGAAGGGCAGGGAAGTCCAGGCTTTTGTCATAGACTTTATATCTTATATGAGAAATCTGCTTCTTATTTCCGCAAACGGCAGCACCGGAGCGGATATTGCCGATATTCTGGGAGTATCTTCCGATACCTACGAGCGGATGGGACAGATCGCCGGCAAAACGGATGCGGATACATTGATGAGATACATCCGGATCTTTTCCGAGTTATCATCTGAGATCAAATATTCTTCTCAAAAAAAGATATTGACGGAGATCGCCATAGTACGGATGATGCATCCCGAGATGCAGGAGGATGCTGCCTCACTGAGGCAGAGAATGGCGATCCTGGAGAGAAAGCTTGACCGGATGGAGCGGGAAGGAGTAAAGACTGCAGGGGCAGCCGGCGCTCAGTCACCCCAACAGGTTACGGTAAAAAAAGTGCCGTTACCTGAGGCACTGCCGGCAGATGTTAAGATGGTCTGCGACAATTGGGGCAGGATAATACATGATGCCAAAGATATCGTAAGAGGGATACTCTCGGAGGCAAAGCCGTCGGTTGACAAGGATAAGCTTGTGATAGTCTGTAAGGATGAGATATCCGCCGGCTCACTGAAGGAAAATGCGAAAGAGCTGGAAGAGATACTTGAACGGGAGACAAAGAAAGAGATCCGATTTGATATATACGGTCCTGCAAAAGGGGATGACCCGGAGACCAGATATCCCGATCTCGAATCCATGATCAATTTCACGATCAATATAACAAACGAATAAGGAGTAACGAACATGTCAAAAAGAGGCGGTTTTCCGGGGGGAGGCATGCCCGGAAATATGAATAACCTTATGAAACAGGCACAGCGTATGCAGAGGCAGATGGCCGAAAAGCAGGAAGAGCTTGAAGGCAAGGAATATACCGCCGCAGCAGGAGGCGGTGCGGTAGAGGTTGTAGTGTCCGGAAAAAAGGAACTGACGAAGATCTCGATCTCCCCGGAGGCTTGCGATCCGGATGATGTCGAGATGCTTCAGGATATGATACTTGCGGCTGTAAATGAGGCCATGAAAAAAGCGGATGATGCTTCGGCTGCGGCGATGGGAAGCCTTACCGGCGGCCTGGGAGGTCTGATCTAGCCGGCATGAAACTTTACTCCGGAAAGATGAACAGACTGGTGGAAGAGCTGGCTGCTCTTCCCGGAATTGGGGAAAAGTCTGCGGGCAGGCTGGCGGATCACCTGATCAGAATGCCGAAAGAAAGGGTTCAAAAGCTTACAGACGCAATAACCGATGCCAGAGAAAACGTTCATTTCTGCAGGGAATGTTTCACCCTTACCGATGCGGAGATCTGTCCGGTATGTGCCAATGATACCAGGGATCATGAAACCATAATGGTCGTTGAAGACACCCGTGACATGCAGGCCTATGAGAAAACGGGAAAATATGCAGGGGTCTATCATGTACTTCAGGGCGCTATATCTCCCATGCTTGGGATCGGTCCCAATGACATACGGCTTAAAGAACTTATGAACAGGCTTGAGGCAAAAGATATAAAGGAGGTTATAATAGCGACAAATTCATCGCTTGAGGGGGAGACCACAGCGATGTATATAAGTAAGCTGATAAAGCCTGCGGGAATTAAAGTTACAAGAATAGCAAGCGGAGTGCCTGTGGGGGGCGATCTGGAGAATATAGACGAGATCACGCTGCTCAGGGCTCTTGACGGACGAGTGGAACTTTGAAAAAGTATAGGAGGCTGAAAGTCAATGGACAATAAGGTGTTTGAGCTTACAAATAAAAACGGGATGAAGGTAAAGCTAACGGATTTTGGGGCGAACATTATGGAAATATGGGCGCCTGACAGAAACGGCAAGGTACAGGATGTTGTCATGGGATTTGACTCTCCCGAAGAATATAAGGATAACGGATGCTTTTTCGGAGCATGCATAGGACGTATGGCAAATCGTATCAATGATGCAAAGTTTTCTATAGATGGCAAGGAATATAAGCTTAAGGTGAATGATGGGAAGAACAACCTTCATACCGATGCCGATACCGGATTTCATAAAATGCACTGGGATGGGACACAGGACGGAAACAGCGTCATATTCAGGTTCACAAGTCCTGACGGTGACGGAGGGTTTCCCGGAAAGCTTGATATGACAGTGACTTATACGCTTACGGAGGAGAACGGTCTCAAGATCCATTATGAGGGCATATCGGACAAGAAGACCCTGATAAACTGTACAAATCATTCATACTTCAATCTGAGCGGAGATCTTTCGAGTTCGATCCACGATCATGAATTAAAGCTCTGGTCGCATCAGTACACTCCGGTAGTGGCGGGAGCCATACCGACGGGAGAGATCACGAAAACAGCGGGAACGGTTTTTGATTTCAGCGATTTCAGACAGGTAGGTAAAAATATTGATGATGATCTCGAACAGCTTACTCTTGTTCAGGGTTATGATCACAACTTTGTGCTCGATCATCTGACCGGCGATTATACGCAGGTTGCGGAGGTAAGGTGTGACAGATCCGGAAGAAAGATGGAGGTTTATACGGATCTTCCGTGCATACAGTTCTATGCGGGCAACTGCATTTCGCCTCAGACGGGAAAGGGCGGCGTTAAGTACGATAAAAGACAGGCTCTTTGTCTTGAGACTCAGTACGCACCGGATGCGGTCAATCAGCCGGGATTCGAAAAACCCATATTTGAGGCGGGACAAAAATATGATACCGTTACGGAGTACAGATTCGGAACATACTGATCCGAACTGCTTCAGCTAAAGAATTGGAGGAATGATATGCTTGAAGAGTTAAAAAAAGAAGTTTATGAGGCAAATATGCTGTTGCCGAAGCATGACCTGGTGACCTTTACCTGGGGAAATGTCAGCGGAGTTGACCGGGATAAAGGCGTTTTCGTCATAAAACCCTCAGGAGTGCCGTATGAAGAGCTTACCCCGGATGATATGGTCGTAGTAGACTTCGACGGGAAAAAGGTTGAGGGAAAGCTGAACCCGTCATCGGATACGGCAACCCATGCAGTGCTTTACACCAAATTCAAGGATATAGGCGGAGTGGTCCATACTCACAGTCCCTGGGCTACGAGCTGGGCTCAGGCGGGAAGATCCATTCCCTGCTACGGTACCACGCATGCGGATTATTTTTACGGCAGTGTACCCTGCCTTCGCGTACTGACCCGTGAGGAGATGGACGACGGATATGAAAAGAACACCGGGGTGCTCATAACGGATTACTTTGAGGATAAGGATCATAATGCCGTTCAGGCAGTGTTATGTAAAAATCACGGCCCGTTTACATGGGGCAAGGATGCGGAGGATGCCGTCCATTGCGCCGTGGTGCTGGAAGAAGTGGCAAAGATGGCATGCCGTACCGAAATGATAAATCCTAAGGTGGAGATAACTCCCCAGCACCTTATGGATAAGCATTATTACAGAAAACACGGGGAGAATGCGTACTACGGACAGGGTAATTAAGGTGAGACGATCACTTTAACAATATACAATATGCTATCAGGAGGTATACATGGACAAGAAAGAATTACAACAGACTGCCGTTAAAGTCCGTAAAGGGATAGTAACTGCGGTACATGCGGCAAAAGCCGGTCATCCGGGCGGCTCTCTCTCTGCAGCGGATATTTTTACGTATCTGTATTTTAAGGAAATGAATATAGATCCGAAGGATCCGAGAAAGCCTGACAGAGACAGGTTTGTATTGTCAAAGGGGCACACGGCTCCCGGTCTTTATTCCGCAATGGCAAACAGAGGTTATTTCCCCGTGGATGAGCTTACAACACTTAGAAAGCTCGGGTCAAAGCTTCAGGGACATCCCAATATGAACGATGTTCCCGGCATAGATATGTCGTCGGGATCGCTTGGACAGGGGCTTTCGGCAGCAGACGGAATGGCGCTTGCCGCAAAGCTCGACGGGAAGAGTTACCGTGTATACTGTCTTTGCGGGGATGGCGAGCTTCAGGAGGGACAGATCTGGGAAGCGGCTATGTTTGCGGGTGCAAAAGGGCTGGATAACCTTTGTGTCATAGTAGACAATAATAATCTGCAGATCGACGGCACCATAGAGCAGGTATGCTCTCCTTATCCCATTGACAAAAAATTTGAAGCCTTTAATTTCCATGTGATCAATATAGACGGGAATGATTTTGACCAGATAGAAAAGGCATTTGAGGAAGCCAGATCCACAAAAGGACAGCCAACCTGTATCGTTGCAAAGACGGTAAAGGGAAAGGGAGTTTCTTTCATGGAGAATAATGTGAGCTGGCACGGAACGGCGCCGAACGACGAGCAGTATGCCGTGGCTATGGCAGACCTCGATAAATTAGAGGAGGGCTTAAAATGAGTGAAGAGATCAAAAAAGTAGCTACCAGACAGAGCTATGGAGAGGCATTGGCAGAGCTTGGTGATCAGTATCCTGATCTTGTGGTCCTTGATGCGGATCTTGCCAATGCGACAAAGACAGGGATCTTTCAGAAGAAATATCCTGACAGACATATAGACTGCGGTATCGCGGAAGCTGATATGACAGGTATAGCGGCAGGGCTTGCAACATGCGGCAAGATACCGTTTATGAGTTCGTTCGCCATGTTCGCATCAGGGAGGAACTTCGAACAGGTGCGAAACTCCATAGGTTATCCGCACCTCAATGTCAAGATAGGAGCCACTCATGCGGGAATTACCGTAGGAGAGGACGGAGCATCCCATCAGTGTCTTGAAGATCTGGCGCTTATGAGGACAATCCCCGGAATGACGGTTGTATGCCCTTCGGATGATGTGGAGACTAAGGCAGCGGTTAAAGCGGCGCTCGATATGAAGGGACCTTTTTATATGAGGACCAGCCGGGCGGCCACACCGGTGATCAATGACAGGCCCGACTACAAGTTTGAGCTTGGTAAAGGGATCCTGATGAAGGAAGGTTCCGATATAACTATAATCGCGACCGGGGTGGAAGTGAGTTATGCACTTGAGGCGGCCGGACTCCTCGAAGCGGACGGGGTTTCTGTAAGAGTCATAAATATCCATACGATCAAGCCTCTTGATGAGGAGATCGTGCTCAAGGCCGCAAAGGAGACAAAGAAGATCTTTACCGTTGAAGAAGCTACGGTGATAGGAGGACTCGGTTCAGCCGTTACGGAGCTTACCGCTGCAAAGAATCCGGCCGAAGTGCATCGCATCGGTATTCAGGATGTGTTCGGAGAATCCGGATCCTGGTCCGGGCTTCTTGAAAAGTATCAGCTTGACGGAAAAGGGATATATGGACAGATAAAGAGCATGCTCTGATTTTTGCATCTTCTGACTTATGTGGTAAAATATCCGCATGTCAGGTTTTACTTTAATAAAAGGAAACAGATCGGCAGAAGACGGAAATGCCGATAGAGAGATCCTGAAGCATCGTATCAGGAAGGTACTCAGGGTCGCGGCGCTGACTGCGGCCCTGATTTTTGTCATCTGGTTTATTCATCGTCTGTATCAGAACACCACTTTCAATGATTATGAAATTTTGTCAAAGGCAGTCCGGCAGGATTCGGAGACATCCGAATACATCGCATACAACGGTCATATCCTGAAACTGTCCAGGGACGGAGCTGAAGCCTTTGAGGGAACCGGGAAAGCCATATGGAACGTTACATATGAAATGCAGGATCCAAAAGCGGCCACCTGCGGAGATTTTGTCGCGATAGCGGATGAGCAGGGCACGGAGATATATGTCGCATCCGCGGCGGAAGATATGCACAAGATATCGACCAAACTTCCGGTAATGGACATCAGTGTGTCAAAGCAGGGGGTGGTGGCTGCGGTACTGGAGGATGCCGGGACATCATGGATCCGGCTTTACGATAAGACCGGAAATGAATTGGCGTCAATAAAATGTACGATGTCGGAGAGCGGATATCCGATGGATATATCGATATCGCCCTCCGGTTATCTGCTGGCGGTCGCATATTCCCGGGTAGAAGGCGATTCCATGAGGAGTTCTGTCGCATTCTATAATTTCGGAGAGGTGGGCGCGAATGAGAGCGACCATTATATGAGCGGGTATGATTTCACCGGGACGATGATCCCGAGAGTCAAGTTCTTAAACGATTCCACCGCATTTGCGATAGGAACGGATAAAATGATCATTTTCGGGGGAGATCAGAAACCGGAAAAAAAATATGAATACAGCTTCGACAGCAGGATAAAGGGGGTCTTTTACAGCGAAGACCGTATAGTTCTTGTAAGGGAGAGCGCTATCGAAGGTGGATTTTCTGCGTCGGTATTCAATCTGTCCGGTGAGGAGCTGCTCACGATCCCGTTTGATTTTGATTATATTGATGTACAGGTCAGCAAAAAGAGGATAGTGATATACAGTGATACACATATGATGATATGTGATATGAGAGGTACCGTAAAATACGACGGAGCGCTTGACGATTCCACTCTGCTGGTGTCCGCAACAGACAATACGAGAAGATATATACTGGTGAACCGGGAGACCGTCAAGCTGATACAGCTTATCAAATAAAGAGGTGTCTGATGGATCCCAACATATTGTTTTTCGGTATAATAGCAATACTTCTGGTCTGTTTTTTCTCCGGACGGAGAGCCGGGCTTATATGTACGCTTATCCCTGTCGTTTCGGCACTGGCTTCATTCTGGCTGCTTACAGCGGCCGTTCCGGTATTCAGGGAAGATATCACAGGGGAGATCTCGGAATTTGCTTTTCGTGATGCACTGATAGATGTTGCGGCATTTGCGGTATCGTTCTTTTTGCTCAGATGGATCATCAGGAGGATACTGAAATTTTTCAAGCTGATCGGGGATGCTCCGGTACTGGGAAGCGTAAACCGTCTGCTCGGCGGCGTCGTCGGGTTTATAGGCGGACTCATACTGATCTGGGGAATATTCTTTTTTCTGCTCTTGTTCTACGGACCACAGGAGCTGCCGCAATTTTACAATGCCATAGGGCAAAATGAATTCGTAAAGCTTCTATATAATAACAATCTCCTGATGACATTTATCAATTTCTTTATTTTCACTTAATGATATTAGTGGGTTTGTTCAATGGATACCACAAGATATTCTGTCTGAAGAAAAAAAACAAAATTTTTCTTGCAATGACCCTGAAACTGTGTTAATCTAGCACTTGCCGTGACGCGATAGCAAAGAAGCGGAAGTTGCTGCCGTCGGGTCGACATCTGTGGTGTCGGGATCCGGATAAGGCAGGTAATTTCGTGGAGCGAATGTCAAGTCATCGATACTGGCGACGAAGTCACTGTACAGCGATTGGATGGAGCGAAGCCCGCAGGGAACTGGCTCCGGACATAGATAAGCCTGAAATTGTGTTTTATATATATAGGACACACGCGGCAATGTGTACAGTCACCGATCCAAATTTTTATTATTAAGGAGGCGACTTTTTTTATGGCAAAACAGATTATGAGGATCACGCTCAAGGCATATGACCATGAGCTTGTCGATCAGTCAGCAGCAAAGATCATCGAGGCGGTAAGAAAGAACGGATCCGATGTTTCGGGGCCGGTACCTCTTCCGACCAAGAAAGAGGTGATCACTATCCTTCGTGCGGTGCATAAGTATAAGGATTCGAGAGAGCAGTTTGAGCAGAGAACGCACAAAAGGCTTATCGATGTGATCGCACCTACGCAGAAGACGGTGGATGTACTTCAGCGTCTTGAGATGCCTGCCGGCGTGCATATCGACATTAAGATGAAGGAAAAGAACTGATCAGGAAGTGCGTAATGAACGCATGCGTTAAGGCAGAGCGTTCCGAGGCGCAGAAAGGAAGCAGAAGATGAAAAAAGCAATACTTGCGAAAAAAGTGGGTATGACACAGATCTTTGATGAAAACGGTATTCTTATACCGGTGACGGTACTGGAGGCCGGTCCCTGTGTCGTAACTCAGCTCAAGACCATGGATAATGACGGCTATGAGGCTGTTCAGGTTGGTTTTGGAGAGAAGAAGGAGAAAGTGGTCACAAAGGATAAAGGCGGTTCCAGATCGGTAGCTCACAGACACGGAGCCAATAAACCTGAAATGGGACACTTTAAGAAGGCGGGAGTAGAGCCTAAACAGTATCTCAGAGAGTTCAGATTTGAGAATTGCGCCGATTATGAGATAGGTGCCGAGATTAAGGCGGATATTTTTGAAGTCGGGGACAAGGTAGATGCTACGGCGATCTCCAAAGGAAAAGGTTTTCAGGGTGCTATCAAGAGACTCGGACAGCACAGAGGACCCATGAAGCACGGTTCAAAATTCCACCGTCATCAGGGTTCGAATGGCGCTACATCCTCTCCCAGCCGTGTATTTAAGGGAAAAGGAATGCCCGGACACATGGGATCCGTACAGGTGACCGTACGCAACCTTGAGGTTGTTCGCGCGGATGCCGAGAAGAATCTGCTCCTTATCAAAGGGGCCGTACCCGGACCCAAAAAGGGGCTGATCACGATCAAAGAGACTACAAAGGTCTCTAAATAATCCATAGGAAGGAGGATGCTAAAGTGGCTAGCGTAAAAGTTTACGATATGACAGGAAAAGAGACCGGCTCTATGGAGCTTGATGACGGGATATTTGCCATCAAGGTCAACGAGCATCTCATACATATGGCTGTAACACAGTATCTTGCAGATAACCGTCAGGGTACTCAAAAGGCAAAAACAAGGTCGGAAGTATCCGGCGGAGGAAGGAAACCCTGGAGACAGAAGGGGACAGGACATGCAAGACAGGGATCGACCAGATCGCCGCAGTGGAGACACGGTGGAGTAGTATTTGCTCCGGTACCGAGAGATTACAGCTTCAAGCTTAATAAGAAAGAAAAGAGGATCGCCTTAAAGAGCGCACTTACTTCAAGGGTTGAGGCGGACAAGCTTATCGTTATCGACGAGCTGAAGCTTGACGGGATAAAGACAAAGGAGTTCAAGAAGGTGCTTGATGCGCTTAAGGTTGGAAAAGCTCTCGTTGTACTTGACTCTCTTGACAGGAACGTGATCCTTTCGGCGAGAAATCTGCCGACAGTTGCAACATGTCAGGCTAACAGCATCAACACATATGACATAATGAAGTACAGCACGGTAGTGGCTACGAAAGCCGCTGTTGAAAAGATACAGGAGGTATACGCATAATGGCTGATATCAAATATTACGATGTGATACTCCGTCCTGTGATCACAGAGAAATCTATGAACATGCAGGCCGATAAGAAATACACATTTTATGTGGTACCTTCGGCTAACAAAGTCATGATCAAAGAAGCTGTCGAGAAGATGTTCGAAGGCGTTAAAGTCGAGAAAGTCTACACGATGAACCTTACCGGCAAGAAACGCAGGAGAGGCTATGTAGAGGGAATGACCGCAAAAAGGAAGAAGGCGATCGTTAAACTCACAGAGGATTCTAAGGATATAGAGATCTTCGCCGGACTGTAATAGCCGACAGAGCATCAAAAACGGCCGCCTGTCCATACATGCCGGAAAGTCCGGAGATACAGGTTCAGTTGCCGTAAGAAAAAGAGATAAGAGAAGAAAGTAATTATCTGAGAGAAAAATATGCCCGGAAGTATGACCCGAACCCGGACGATAAAGATTATTCAGATATAGAAAGGAAAAGAAAATGGGAATCAAGACATATAAGCCTTATACACCGTCAAGAAGAAACATGACGGGGTCGGATTTCTCGGAGATCACCAAGAAGGATCCGGAGAAGTCTCTGCTTGTATCACAGGGAAAGCATTCAGGAAGAAATAATCAAGGCAAGATAACGGTACGTCACAGAGGCGGCGGAAACAGGCAAAAGTACAGACTTATCGATTTTAAGAGGAACGATAAGGATGGCATACCGGCAAAGGTAGCCG
Source organism: Lachnospiraceae bacterium (assembly GCA_024699045.1). GTDB lineage: Bacteria > Bacillota > Clostridia > Lachnospirales > Lachnospiraceae > NK4A144. The sequence goes on from JAILQK010000133.1 coordinate 27,628, forward strand.
GCATAGAGTATGATCCTAACCGGACAGCGAATATCGCGCTTTTGATCTATGCCGACGGAGAAAAGAGATATATACTGGCGCCTAACGGTCTTAAGGACGGAATGACGATAATGAACGGTCCCGAGGCCGAGATAAGGATAGGAAACTGTCTTCCTTTCAAATACATACCCGTCGGTACCGAGGTCCACAATATCGAGCTGTATCCCGGTAAGGGCGGACAGATGGTCCGCAGCGCGGGAACATCAGCACAGCTTATGGCTAAAGAAGGGAAATATGCGACACTCAAGCTTCCCTCCGGAGAGATGAGAATGGTTCCCATCGAGTGCAGGGCCACAATAGGAACAGTCGGAAACATTGACCATAACCTTATTAATTACGGAAAAGCCGGTCGTATCCGTCACATGGGCTTCCGGCCTACAGTAAGAGGATCGGTCATGAACCCCAATGACCACCCGCACGGAGGTGGTGAAGGACGCGCGCCTATCGGTCGTCCCGGGCCGTCCACTCCCTGGGGTAAGCCGGCTCTTGGATATAAGACCAGAAAGTCCAAGAAGGCGAGCAACAAGCTGATAGTGAGAAGAAGAAACGGCAAGGCACTTGGTTAAGGAGGGTAATATAGATGTCACGTTCAATTAAAAAAGGACCTTTTGCGGATGAAAGCCTTTTGAAAAAGATAGATGCAATGAATGCATCGGGGAAAAAAGAAGTGATCAAGACCTGGTCTCGTCGCTCTACTATCTTCCCTTCATTCGTGGGACATACCATAGCGGTTCATGACGGAAGAAAGCATGTGCCGGTATATGTTACTGAAGATATGGTCGGACATAAGCTTGGAGAATTTGTGGCTACGAGGACATATCGCGGCCATGCATCATCAGAGTCTAAGTCCGGTGTTAGATAAGGATAATGAAGGAAGGAGGTCAGTAATCCATGGCTAAAGGACATAGATCCCAGATAAAAAGGGAAAGAAATGAAAACAACAGGGAAAAGAGACCGCATGCCAAGTTATCCTTTGCGAGGATCCCGGTACAGAAGGCCTGTTTCGTACTGGATGCGATAAGAGGCAAGGATGTGGATGAGGCGGTAGCGATACTTACATATAATCCCAGACATGCATCGGAGGTTATCCTGAAGCTCGTAAATTCAGCCATAGCTAATGCGGAAAACAACAACGGAATGGATCGTTCGAAGCTCTATATAGCAGAGTGTTATGCAACACAGGGTCCTATGCTCAAACGTATACAGCCCAGAGCTCAGGGGCGTGCATACAGGATCTTAAAGAGAATGAGTCACATTAATGTTGTATTGGATGAAAGGAGCTGACATATATGGGACAGAAAGTTAATCCCCATGGTCTTAGGGTAGGCATAATAAAGGATTGGAGTTCGAGGTGGTTTGCACCCGACGGAGAATTTGCAGACAACCTTGTGGAGGATTACAAGATAAGGGAGTTCCTGAAGAAAGAACTGTTTCAGGCAGGGATTTCCAGGATCGAGATAGAGAGGGCTGCAGGAAAAGCCAAGGTCATCGTTTATGCCGCTAAGGTAGGTATAGTGATGGGCAAGGGCGGAACGGAAATAGAGAAGACAAAAAAGAAGCTCCAGAAACTGTCCAAGGACACGCTGGTACTTGATGTGAGAGAAGTCCGCAGACCCGACAAGGATGCCCAGCTTGTGGCTGAGAACATAGCAGGACAGCTTGAAAACCGTGTATCCTTCAGGCGTGCCATGAAATCGGCGATGCAGAGGACGATGAAGAACGGCGCCAAGGGAATAAAGGCAAGCGTATCCGGAAGACTCGGTGGCGCGGATATCGCGAGAAGAGAGTTTTATTCAGAGGGAACAATACCTCTGCAGACATTGAGAGCAGACATAGATTATGGTTTCGCTGAGGCGGATACAACCTATGGAAAGATCGGAGTAAAAGTCTGGATCTATAAGGATGAAGTTCTTGGAAAGCATAAGTACGCGGTTTCCGAGGATGATCTGCCGGAGGATCCCAACGCAAGAAATAACAACAGAAGAAGAAACAACAGGAGGGAGGGTGACAGATAATGTTAATGCCAAAGAGAGTAAAGCATCGTAAACAAATGCGTGGAAAGATGCGAGGCAAGGCAAATTCAGGCAATACCATCGTTTATGGTGAGTATGGAATAGTCGCTCTCGAGCCCTGCTGGATCAAGTCAAATCAGATAGAGGCAGCCCGTGTAGCCATGACCAGATACATCAAGCGTGGAGGACAGGTCTGGATAAAGATATTCCCGGATAAGCCCGTAACCGCAAAGCCCGCCGAGACACGAATGGGGTCAGGAAAAGGAGCGCTTGAATACTGGGTATCTGTCGTAAAGCCGGGAAGAGTAATGTTTGAGATCGCAGGAGTGAATGAGGAGACGGCAAGAGAAGCTTTAAGGCTTGCATCACACAAGCTCCCCTGCAAATGCAAGATCTATACCAAAGAGGACCTTGCGGCGGAGGTAGCGGCGAAAGGCGGTGACAATAAATGAAAACAGATAAATATTTAGAGGAGCTGAGAGCAAAGTCAGGGACAGAGCTTGCAGGCGATCTCACCGCAGCGAAGAAGGAGCTTTTCAATCTTCGATTCCAGAATGCTACAAACCAGCTCGATAATACCTCCCGTATAAAAGAGGTCAGAAAGAATATAGCACGTATTCAGACGGTCATTACCGAGAAATCGGCTGAAGCCTGATCGGAAAGGAGATAAACGTGGAAGAGAGAAATCTGAGAAAGATCCGTACAGGGAAGGTCACAAGCAATAAAATGGATAAGACCATAACGGTAGATGTACAGGATAACGTACGCCACCCTCTGTACAAGAAGATCGTTAAACGTACATACAAGCTTCATGCACATGATGAGAACAATGAAGCTAATATCGGAGATACCGTAAAGGTCATGGAAACACGTCCCCTTTCTAAATCAAAGAGATGGAGACTGGTCGAGATCATAGAGAGAGCAAAGTAAGCCCGAAAGGAGAGGAATATGGTACAGCAGGAAACAAGATTAAGAGTTGCTGACAATACCGGTGCAAAAGAGCTCCTCACCATAAGGGTCATGGGAGGCTCTACCAGAAGATATGCCAGCGTAGGAGACATCATTACCGCAACTGTGAAAGATGCGACCCCCGGCGGAGTGGTAAAGAAGGGGGATGTCGTAAAGGCCGTAGTAGTCCGTACGGTAAAATCGATCCGCCGCAAGGACGGTTCTTATATCCGTTTCGATGAAAACGCGGCAGTCATCATAAAGGATGACAATACGCCAAGAGGAACACGTATTTTCGGGCCGGTAGCACGTGAGCTTCGTGACAAGCAGTTCATGAAGATCGTTTCACTGGCACCCGAAGTATTATAAGGAGGTCATCATGGCGACATCAAAGATCAAAAAGGGCGATACCGTTCAGGTCATCGCAGGTAGAAATAAAGGGAAGCAGGGCAAGGTACTGTCCGTGGATACGAAGCACGGCAAGCTTGTGGTAGAAGGGGTGAACATGCTCACAAAGCATGAGAAACCCTCGGCATCAAACCCTGACGGAGGCATAACTCACAAGGAAGGCACGATAGATATTTCAAATGCCATGTATGTACACAATGGAAAGCCTACCCGTGTCGGCTTCCAGACAAGTGGGGACAAGAAGGTCCGCATCGCCAAATCAACAGGCGATGTCATAGACTGATAAGGAGGCCTGAAAATTGAGCAGATATAAAGATACATACAATACGGAAATAAGGGATGCCATGCAGAAGAAATTCGGATACAAGAATGTCATGGAGATCCCCAAGCTTGAAAAGATCGTTGTAAACATGGGTGTCGGCGAGGCGAAGGATAATGCCAAGCTTCTGGATTCGGCAGTATCCGACCTTGAGAAGATAACCGGACAGCATGTCGTGACGACAAAGGCTAAAAAGGCGGTGGCTAATTTCAAGATCAGAGAAGGCATGCAGATCGGATGCAAGGTCACTTTGAGAGGCGACAAGATGTATGATTTTCTTGACAGACTTGTAAACCTTGCACTTCCCCGTGTCCGCGACTTCAGAGGCGTATCCGCAAATTCCTTTGACGGAAGAGGAAATTACGCACTCGGGATCAAAGAGCAGATCATATTCCCGGAGATCGAATATGACAAGATCGATAAGATCAGGGGTATGGATGTCATCATTGTAACCACGGCAAAAACCGATGAAGAGGCAAGAGAGTTGTTGAGGCTCTTTAATATGCCGTTTGAGAAACAGGAGGCAATGTAATATGGCAAAACTATCAATGAAAAGAAAGCAGCAGAGAAAGCCTAAGTTCTCAACCAGAGCATATACCCGCTGCAGGATCTGCGGACGTCCTCATTCAGTCCTCAAAAAGTATGGAATCTGCCGCATATGTTTCAGAGAGCTGGCATATAAGGGACAGATACCCGGTGTGAAAAAAGCTTCGTGGTAACAGGTAGCGGCAAGAAAACGAAAGGAGATCAGATAAATGCTTACGACTAATGATCCGATTGCAGATATGCTTACAAGAATCCGTAATGCAAACACTGCAAAACATGATACGGTCGAGATCCCGTCATCAAAGATGAAGCTTGCCATAGCTGGCATCCTTCAGGATGAGGGTTATATCAGAAAGTACGAGCTCGTCAATGCAGATAATGCCTTTAAGAACATAAAGATAGAGCTCAAATACAATGACAACAAAAAAGAGAAGGTCATTACCGGCCTTAAGAGGATATCAAAGCCCGGACTTCGTATATATGCCGGGAAGGATGAGCTCCCCAGAGTTCTGGGAGGTCTTGGAGTAGCTATAATCTCGACCAATAAGGGTGTAGTAACGGATAAGAAAGCGAGAGAGCTGGGTGTCGGCGGAGAAGTTCTCGCATTTGTTTGGTGATTCAATAAAAAAGAGGAGGTTGCGGGCATGTCACGAATCGGAAAAATGCCTATCGCCATACCGTCCGGGGTGACGGTCAATGTGGCAGAAAATAATACAGTGACTGTAAAAGGAGCCAAGGGTGAGCTTACAAGAACTCTGCCTTCGGTTCTGACAATAAAGCAGGAGAACGGTCAGATCACGGTAGAGAGACCTGACGACGAAAAAGAAACCAAGGCGCTTCACGGCTTAACAAGATCTCTGCTCAACAATATGGTCATCGGAGTAACCGAAGGATATTCGAAGACTCTCGAGATCAACGGAGTGGGATACAGGGCTCAGAAGCAGGGAAAGAAGCTGACGCTTTCACTCGGATATTCGCATCCGGTAGTCATGGAGGATCCCGAGGGAATCTCTACGGAGGTTAAGGATAACCAGATCATAGTATCCGGCATCAGTAAAGAAGCGGTCGGACAATATGCGGCGGTCATAAGGAGCAAGAGGAGCCCAGAGCCATATAAAGGTAAGGGTATCAAGTATACAGACGAAGTGATCAGACGTAAGGTCGGTAAGACCGGTAAAAAGTAAGTCATAAAGAGCCAAATCTTTTTATGCGGAAAGGAATGATATGATCAAGAAGAAATCAAGAGCGAAGATACGCGAAAAGAAACATATGCGTATCAGAAACCGTTTTAACGGAACTGCCGAAAGACCCAGACTGGCTGTTTTCAGAAGCAACAAACATATCTATGCCCAGATAGTGGATGATGATACGGCGACAACACTTGCAGCGGCGTCGACGGTCGAGAAAGATGTGAAGAGCCAGGTCAAGTATACGGACAATAAAGAGGCGGCGGAGCAGGTCGGAAAGATGATCGCCGAACGCGCCAAGGCTAAAGGAATAGAAGAGGTCGTATTTGACAGAGGCGGTTTTATATATCACGGCAAAGTCCAGGCACTTGCAGACGCAGCACGTGAAGCAGGACTTAAATTCTAAGGGAAAGGAGAGGACAGATGGAAGCAGATAACAGAGACAGAAGAAGAAATTCCAGAAACGACAGAGAGCCGGATGACGGACTTGAAGATAAGGTCGTAACTATCAAGAGAGTCACAAAGGTTGTCAAGGGCGGTCGTAATATGCGCTTTTCCACCCTTGTGGTCGTAGGAGATAAGCAGGGACATGTTGGGGTAGGTCTCGGAAAAGCAACCGAGATACCGGAAGCTATCCGCAAGGGCAGGGAGGATGCCAAAAAGCATATGATCTCCGTTGCTCTTGATGATAACGGCTCTATATCACATGACTTTATAGGTCACTTCGGAGGAGCAGAGATTCTTTTGAAGAGGGCTCCCGAAGGTACAGGTATAATAGCCGGAGGTCCGGCAAGAATAGTCTGCGAACTTTCAGGGATAAGAAATATACGGACAAAGTCACTTGGTTCAAACAATAAACAGAATGTAGTCCTTGCGGCTATCGATGCTCTTCAGCAGATCACATCTCCCGAGGAGGTGGCACGCAAGAGAGGCAAGTCTGTAGAGGAGGTGCGTGCATAATGGCAAAGAAGCTTAAGATAACGCTTGCAAAGTCAACGATAGCGGCGCTTCCGAAGCATAAGAGAACCGTAGAGGCGCTCGGACTGCATAAGACTTATCATACGGTGGAGCAGCCGGACAATGATGCGATCAGAGGTATGATCAAGCAGGTCAGTCACCTGCTCAAGGTAGAAGAGATAGACTGATAATATATGCGAGTGGATAAAGGCCGGAGTGGGTTGTAGGATCATGCAGCCCGTATCCGACCATGTCTGCGTAAAGCGAAAGGAGAAATGAACAATGGAACTTCATGAGTTACATCCTGCAAAGGGATCAAAGTCTAACAGCTTCAGAAAGGGGCGCGGCCACGGATCCGGAAACGGCAAAACAGCCGGATACGGACACAAAGGACAGAAGGCAAGATCAGGCGCTCCCCGTGTAGGTTTTGAAGGCGGCCAGATGCCTCTTTACCGCAGACTGCCGAAGAGAGGCTTCAAAAACTATAATCATAAGGATATCGTGACACTTAACGTATCCCAGCTCGAGCAGTTTTATGAGGATGGTGCAACTGTGGTCTCAGAGGACCTTATCGAAAGGGGCATCATCAAGGATACAAGAGACGGATTGAAGATTTTAGGTAACGGAGAGCTCACAAAGAAGCTTGTCGTGAAGGCAAACGCTTTCTCAGAGTCAGCAAAACAAAAAATTGAAGCAGTGGGTGGAAAAGCCGAGGTGATCTGATGTTCGAAACAGTACGTAACGCTTTCAAGATCAAAGAGATCAGAAACGGTATCATATTTACCGTTTTGATGCTTATTGTAGTACGGCTCGGATGTCAGCTGCCGGTTCCCGGGATAAACAGGGACTTTTTTGCCGAGTGGTTCTCGCAGATAACCGGTGACTCCGATTCTTTCAGTTTCTTTAATGCATTCACAGGCGGTTCTTTTGAGAACATGTCGGTTTTTGCATTGAACATAACCCCGTATATCACATCGAGCATTATAATACAGCTCCTTACCATTGCGATCCCGGCTCTTGAGGAGATGCAAAAGGAAGGTGAGGAAGGAAGAAAAAAGCTTGTTGCGATTACGAGATATGTGACGATAGGTCTTGCGCTTGTAGAATCACTGGCTATGGCCATTGGCTTCGGAAGACAGGGCATATTGGAAAAGTATGATGCATTTAATGTCATCCTTGTAATATGCACATTGACAGCGGGGTCGGCTTTCCTTATGTGGATAGGTGAGCAGATAACGGAGTACGGTGTCGGGAACGGTATATCGATCGTGCTGACGATAAATATCATTTCAAGGATACCGGATGATATGACGAGTCTTTATACCATGTTTGTTGCGGACAGACCCGTTGCGTATATGATACTCAACGGAGCTATCATCCTTGCCATCATTCTTGTGACAGTGATCCTTACGATACTGTTGAATGATGCGGAGCGCCGGATACCGGTGCAGTACGCAAAAAAAATGCAGGGAAGAAAACAGTATGGCGGAAACAGCACATATATTCCCCTTAAAGTTAATACAGGTAACGTGATACCGATAATCTTTGCGTCATCGATAATGCAGTTTCCCGTAGTCATCGCACAGCTTTTCGGCAAAACGGGCGGAAGTTCCGTTTGGGGACATATATTAAGGGCGCTAAGTTCCAGCAACTGGTTTAATATGGCGACCCCGTGGTATACACTGGGGGCATTGGTATATATCATTCTGGTGATATTCTTTGCATATTTTTATACATCGATCACATTTAATCCGCTTGAGATCGCAGATAACATGAAGAAACAGGGCGGTTTTGTTCCCGGTATACGCCCGGGAAAACCCACAAGCGATTATCTGACTAAGATCCTGAACTATATCATTTTTATAGGTGCGGTTGGACTTGTGATAGTTGCCATGATACCTATCTTCTTCAACGGAGCGTTCAATGCGAATGTAACATTTGGAGGAACATCGCTCATAATCATCGTAGGTGTCATCCTTGAAACGCTAAAGCAGATCGAATCAAAGATGGTAGTGAGAAATTACAAAGGATTCCTTTCTTAAGTCATAAGAGATCGGTATATTGTCAGGATCTGTACACAGATAAAGGAGAATGCTATATGAAGATAGTTATGCTCGGAGCTCCCGGAGCGGGAAAAGGCACACAGGCTGAAAAGATAGCAGAACAGTATAAACTGCCGCATATCTCTACAGGAGATATTTTCCGTAAGAATATAAAAGAAGGCACGGAACTAGGCAGGGAGGCGAAAAGCTATATGGATGCCGGCAGGCTGGTTCCCGATGAGCTTACCGTGAGAATGCTTCTTGACAGAGTCGGAAATGAAGATTGCAGGGAAGGATATATCCTGGACGGTTTTCCGAGGACAATTCCTCAGGCAGAGGCGCTTGATGCCGAGCTGACCAAGAGGGGTGAAGGCATAGACTATGCGATAGATGTAGAGGTACCGGATGATAACATCGTGAACCGGATGTCAGGCAGAAGAGCGTGCCCCAATTGCGGAGCGACATACCATCTGGAATTCATACCTACCAGAAAAGAAGGGATCTGTGATGAGTGTGGAACAGAGCTTGTGATCAGAGATGATGACAAGCCTGAGACAGTAAAAAAACGTCTGGCGGTCTATCATGAACAGACACAGCCGCTTATAGATTATTATAAGAATAAAAAGGTGCTGTATACCGTGGATGGTACGGCAGACGTAGATGATGTTTTTGACGCAGTCAAAAACATCCTGAAATAAGGGGTGCATATGTCAAAAGCAGATGTGATTGAAGTAGAAGGAAAAGTCGTTGAGAAGCTGCCAAATGCAATGTTCCGTGTGACATTGGAGAACGGACATGAGGTACTGGCACATATCTCCGGTAAGCTTCGTATGAATTTCATAAAGATCCTTCCGGGAGATAAGGTGACCATAGAGCTTTCCCCTTATGATCTCACAAAAGGAAGGATAACCTGGAGAGATAAATAAAAAAACCTTGAAAAGGGAATCAGGCTATGATATGATATTCGTCGGCTCTTTTTTTCGGAGGAGGTTCGCGAAAGCATAGCAGCATACGGGAATCTTCGGAACAGGTAAGGAGGATAAGATCATGAAGGTAAGAAGTTCAGTAAAGCCTATCTGCGAAAAATGCAAGGTAGTCAGAAGAAAAGGAAAGGTGCGCATTATCTGCGAGAATCCTAAGCACAAGCAGGTACAGGGCTGAAAAATGCCCGGTACCTGATGGCTTATATACTATAATAAAGAAAGGAGATGCTCACTTATGGCTCGAATCGCCGGTGTTGATTTGCCCAGGGACAAGCGTGTGGAGATTGGTCTTACATACATTTACGGGATCGGCAGATCTTCAGCTACAAGGATCGTTAAGGAAGCAGGTGTCAACCCTGATACCCGTTGTAAGGATCTTACCGATGCTGAAGTCACAAAGATCCGTGATGTCATAGACAAGACACAGGTTATAGAGGGTGATCTCAGGCGTGAAGTTGCGATGAACATCAAGCGACTCACGGAGATCGGCTGCTACAGAGGGATGCGCCACAGAAAAGGACTCCCCTGCCGCGGGCAAAAGACCAAGACCAATGCCAGGACATGTAAAGGTCCCAGAAGAACGGTCGCTAACAAGAAGAAGTAAGGTAACTATTAACAAAAAGCATTTACGAAAGTAGGTTAGTTTTAATGGCTGGAAAATCACAAGCAGGTGCGAAAAAAACAACAAAAAAGCGCATCAAGAAAAACGTTGAACACGGACAGGCACATATTCAGTCATCCTTCAATAACACTATCGTTACGCTGACGGATGCACAGGGAAATGCCTTATCATGGGCGAGTGCCGGAGGTCTGGGATTTAGAGGTTCAAGGAAATCTACTCCATATGCGGCTCAGATGGCAGCAGAGACTGCTACGAAAGCAGCCCTTCCTTATGGTTTGAAGTCTGTAGATGTCATGGTCAAGGGTCCCGGTTCGGGACGTGAGGCAGCGATCAGAGCGCTTGCCGCGGCAGGACTTCAGGTAACCAGTATCAAGGACGTGACACCGGTGCCTCACAACGGATGTCGTCCGCCGAAGCGCAGAAGAGTATGATCGAAGCGGCATATGATCCGCACGATCAAAGAGTTTATTTTAGGAGGAAGGAACATATATGGCAGTTAATAGAGAACCTGTTCTAAAAAGATGCAGAGCTTTGGGTCTTGATCCTGTACATCTTGGTTATGACAAAAAGTCCAATCGACAGGTGAGAAGATCCGGAAGAAAGATAAGTGAGTATGGGACTCAGCTTCGCGAAAAGCAGAAAGCTAAGTTCATATATGGCGTATTAGAGAAGCCGTTTAGAAATTACTACGATAAAGCTGATAAGATGAAGGGCATGACCGGTACGAACCTCATGATCATGCTCGAGAGAAGACTTGATAACGTTGTCTTCCGTCTCGGCTTTGCAAAGACACGCAGAGAAGCCCGCCAGATGGTGGATCACAAGGTCTTTTCCGTAAACGGGAAGACAGTGTTTATCCCTTCATACAGCGTGAAACCGGGAGACGTGATAGAGATCAGAGAGAACAAGAGATCATCACAGCATATCAAAGACATTTTTGAAACCACATCCGGACGTGCGGTTCCCGCATGGCTTATAGCCGATCCTGAGCACTTTAAGGGCACGGTCGACAGACTTCCCGAGAGAGAAGAGATCGATGTTCCCGTGGACGAGATGCTCATAGTCGAGTTGTACTCTAAGTAAGCAAGGCATACCAGTTGTAGTCCGTTGTAGTACGGAGTCAGGAGGTATTCGATTGTTCGAATTTGACAAACCAAAGATTGAGATACAGGGGGGATCCGAGGACGGAAAATATGCAAGGTTTATCTGCACACCTTTGGAAAGAGGATATGGGATAACCATAGGTAATTCCCTCAGAAGGATAATGCTCTCTTCGCTTCCCGGTACGGCTGTAAGCCAGGTAAAAGTTGACGGAGTGCTGCATGAGTTTACTACGATATCCGGTGTCAAAGAGGATCTTACCGAGATCATTCTTAATATAAAGAATCTTGCCATTCGTAACAACAGTTCATCGGATGAGCCCAAGACTGCATATATTGAATGTGACGGTGAAGGCGAGGTGACCGGAGCCGATGTACAGTGCGATCAGGATCTGGAGATCGTGAACAAGGATCAGCATATCGCTACGCTGAGCGGGAAGGATGCGAAGCTTTATATAGAGCTTACGATCACAAGCGGAAGAGGATATGTATCCGCAGAGCAGAATAAGAGTCCGGAGCTCCCGATAGGAGTGATCTCCATAGACTCGATCTATACTCCTGTAGAGAGAGTAAACATGAGTGTGGAGAATACCCGTGTAGGTCAGCAGACAGACTTTGACAAGCTTACCCTCGATGTATATACGAACGGGGCACTGAGTCCCGAGGATGCTGTCAGCCTTGCGGCCAAGGTGCTTTCTGAACACCTGAACCTGTTCGTGGATCTTTCCGATGCGGCGAGCAGAACGGAGGTCATGTCAGCCAAGAAAGAGGATGTTAAGGTTGATGTGATGAACATGTCGATCGACGAGCTGGAGCTGTCGGTGAGGTCGTATAATTGCCTGAAGAGGGCAGGGATCAATACCGTTTCAGAGCTTACCAACAAGACCTCCGAAGAGATGATGAAGGTCAGGAATCTCGGAAGAAAGTCGCTTGAAGAGGTGCTTGAGAAGTTAAAAGATCTCGGACTCGAGCTTAAGGCAGGAGTTCAGATCCCGGAATAACTGAGTAACAGAGGGATCATGCGTAAATCCGCAGGTGGTATGATTCCTTCCGCCGGGGCAGTAAGACCACAAGGCGTATCCCGGTATATGATTTATAATAAAGGAGAATAAAAATGGAGTACAGAAAATTAGGAAAGACATCTTCGCAAAGGAAGGCGCTGCTCAGGAATCAGGTAACAGCGCTCATCCTGAATGAGAAGATCGTAACTACGCAGGCCCGTGCCGAGGAAGTACAGAAGATCGCGGAAAAACTTATCACGCTTGCCGTAAAGGAGAAGGATAATTTTGAAACGGTCAAGGTAAAGACGAAGGTCGCGCGTAAAGATAAAGACGGTAAACGCATTAAAGAAGAGAAGGACGGGAAAAAGGTCACAGTATACGATGAGACCGAGAAAGAGATCAAAAAAGATCTTCCCTCAAGACTCCATGCGCGCCGTCAGATGCTAAAGGTGCTCTACCCTGTAACAGAGGTACCGAAAGAAGGCGCTAAGAGAAAGCAAAACACCAAAAAGGTCGATCTCGTAAAGAAGCTGTTTGATGAGATCGCTCCGAAATATGTGGACCGGAAGGGCGGATATACGCGTATCGTAAAGATCGGTCCCAGACACGGGGATGCGGCGATGGAAGTACTTATCGAGCTGGTTTAAGCAACAAAAGGACTATATGGATAAGATTGCCCAGATGATGTTTACATCATACTGGGCAATTTCTTACTGTGGGGCACGGTAAGACGATGTACCGTATAAGAGAGAAATATTTGATTGCGACAGGGTTTTATTGTATATTAAACGCGTTATGGCTATTGTAGAGACTAAAGATCTGAGCTTTGATTATATCCGCCGGGATGATGAGGGCAATGTATCCTCGGTCAACCGGGCGCTGAACGATGTGGACCTCTCCGTTGAAAAAGGAGAGTTCATTGCGATACTCGGAGGCAACGGATCCGGAAAATCAACGCTTGCCAAGCATATAAATGCGATATTATATCCAACGGAAGGATATGTACTCGTAGATGGCGAGAATACTTCGGATGAGACAAAGACTCTTTCCATACGGCAGAAAGCGGGAATGATCTTCCAAAATCCGGACAATCAGATTATAGGATCGATAGTCGAAGAGGACGTAGGGTTCGGTCCGGAGAATATCGGGATGCCGACCAAAGAGATCTGGGAAAGAGTGGAGGAGGCATTAAAGATCCTCGGCATGTGGGAATATCGTAAACACTCTCCCATGCGGCTGTCTGGAGGACAAAAACAGAGGGTTGCGATAGCGGGAGTCGTAGCGATGCATCCGAAATGTATAATTATGGACGAGCCTACAGCGATGCTCGATCCCGTCGGACGAAAGGACGTGATCAGAGCGGCAAGGGCGCTTAATGATGTGGAACAGGTCACGGTGATACTCATCACGCATTATATGGAAGAAGTGGTGTATGCGGACAGGGTATTTGTCATGGAGCATGGGAATATCAGGATGACGGGGACACCCAGAGAGATATTTTCTAGAGTCGAGGAACTGGAGGAACTTAGATTAAACGTGCCTCAGGCTACAAGACTTGCATATGAGCTGAAAAAGAGGGGGCTGTCGGAGCTTCCGGATGGAATACTTACGGAGAAGGAGCTTGTAGCAGAGCTATGTCGATTATACTCGACCATATAAATTATGTATACAGTAAAGGAACATCCGATGAGATAAAGGCGCTGGACGATGTATCCATGGAGATCCGGACGGGGGATTTTCTGGGCCTTATAGGGCATACCGGATCCGGAAAATCGACACTGGTGCAACACCTGGACGGACTGCTCAAAGCCACATCGGGGCATATATATTATAACGGCGAAGATATATATGACGACGATTATGACATGAAAGGGCTAAGGGGCAAGGTAGGACTTGTATTCCAGTATCCGGAGCATCAGCTTTTCGAAGAGGATGTATTTAAGGATGTCTGCTTTGGTCCCAGAAATCTCGGAATGTCCGAAAAGGATATAGAACTAGCGGCATATTCGGCATTGAAGGCGGTAAAGCTTCCCGATGAACTGTTTTATGTTTCGCCGTTTCATCTTTCGGGTGGACAGAAGCGAAGGGTAGCCATAGCGGGAGTACTTGCGATGAAACCGGAGGTTCTTGTGCTTGATGAGCCTACGGCGGGACTCGATCCGGAGGGGCGGGACGAGATCCTGGATATGGTGAAAGGACTCCATGACGAGGACAATATCACGGTCGTGCTCGTTTCACATTCCATGGAGGATGTCGCAAATTATGCGGATCATATAGTGGTGATGGAAAAAGGACGGGTGCATATGGACGGGACTCCGAAAGAGATCTTTTCACAAACGGAGGAGCTTGAAAGGATAGGTCTTGCAGCACCTCGTGTTACGTATATGATGTATGAGCTCAAAAGACGGGGCTTTGATGTGGATACAACGGCAACCACTATATCAGAGGCGGTAAATTCCGTTATAGGGGCAGTGTGGAATGCTTAGGGAACTGACTCTCGGACAATATTATCAGACGGAATCACGGCTTCACAGGCTCGATCCCAGAGTCAAGCTTTTCGGGACGATCATTTTTCTCATATCGCTTTTTATATCCCAGAAACCAAGCTGTTATGTTGTGGCGACAGTGTTTTTGATATGTCTTATACGTTTATCCAATGTTCCTTTCGGTTACATGGTAAGGGGCATGAAGGCCATAGTTTTTATCATGATGATCACTGTTGTCTTTAACCTTCTCTTTACTCCCGGAGAGACGCTGGTAAAGTTAGGGGTCATTACCATCACGATACAGGGATTAAAAAATGCGATATATACAGCGATCAGGCTGACATATCTGATACTAGGGTCAACGCTTATGACTCTTACGACTACGCCGAACGATCTGACGGACGGTCTGGAAAGAGGACTGGGGTTCCTTAAGATCTTTAAGCTGCCGGTGCATGAAACAGCAACCATGATGTCGATAGCGCTTCGGTTTATTCCGATCCTTCTGGAGGAAACCGATAAGATAATGAAGGCGCAACAGGCAAGAGGAGCGGATTTTGAAAGCGGGGGTATCATCAAAAGAGCGAGGGCGATGGTCCCGCTGCTTGTCCCGCTTTTTGTATCGGCTTTCAGGAGAGCGAATGATCTGGCTCTGGCAATGGAGGCAAGATGTTATAACGGAGGGGAGGGCAGGACAAAGATGAAACCCCTTGTTTATAAAGCGTGGGATAAGAGGGCGTATGTTATCCTTATAGGGTATCTGGTCCTTGTCGTGCTGCTGGGGATCTTTTCTCCTGTTTGATGATGATATCACTGTTATTCGGAATGAAATGTAACAGAAAACTGACGGAAACACTCCCGGTGGGAGTGTATTCTTTCATGCTGCTGGCATATCTGCTGGGGATAACGGGACATATAGGTCATATAGTAGAGCTGTTTATCCTCTATGAAGCGATCGGGATGGCGGCAGTCATTTTTTTTGCGGCAGTCAAAAAGGAAGATATCAGAAAGCCGTTTTCCGATCCCGGCAATCTTATATTTCTGGTTCTTCTCCTGATACTCTGGATCGTAAGCCTGCATATGAGGGTAACGAATTTTGATGATTTTCATTCATGGGCGATAACACCGAAAGATATCTTTTACGTTGATGGACTTCCGACAGGCAACAGAGCCAGTACCTTTTACAGGGACTATTTTCCTCTGGTTTATTTTATGGACTTTCTGGTGTTCAAGCTTATGGGGAGATATACCGAGAGTGCCATGTTTTTTGTCCTTTGGGCCTTGATGCTCGTGTCACTTACCGAAATGTTCCATCGGCGAGAAGAGGATGATCTCAGGGGATATATATGCAGAGTCGCGGCCGGAATTATGCTTCCGTTTCTTATGTCTTTTCAGTTTTTGCACTGTCTTGGGACCGATATTCTGGCGACTACGATCTTCGGAAGCGTACTGACATATATTATGACTTCAGAGCGGGAAACCGATCGGGATATGACCGTGGATATGCGAGCAGATATACTTGGGAAGGGGGGATTTGACCTTTTAAGGATCGTGCTTGCAACAACAGTCTTAAGCATGATGAAAACAACCAGCATGATCTTTTCGGCGGTCTGTATCGCTCTGTATTTTGTGAGAAATATAGATCTAAAACGTCCTGTGTCCTGGGTCAGGTTTTCGATCCTGCCGGCTTGTACCGTGCTGTTTTGGGGATCATGGAAGGCTTTTTGCCGTATAAAAGGGAATACAACGTATCTATCTGAAAATCTGAACAAAAACATCTCTTCGGGACATAGTGGATTCCCATATTATACCGTTTCCACCATAAAAGAATATACAGCAAAGCTGTTTACATATGGATTAAATGACGGGGTCCTCGGGCTTACAAGTGTTATGATCCTTTTGCTGTTCATAATATCGTTCATGATATATATGTCGATCAGAGGGAGGTCTGTCAGGGACAGATTGTCTCTCGGAGTCATAATACTGGGTATGGTAGGATATCTTTTGGTGATGATATATGTTTATCTGTTTGTTTTCGAGGAATGGGAGGCGCTGACTCTGTCAAGCTACGACAGGTATATCACGTCGTATTTCGGAGCCATGTTATATCTGGCCCTTTATCTGCTCCTGCTATCCGGAAAGACACCCGGATGGGTAATGCCCGCTTTTTTGGCGATGCTCGCGATCACGATCAATTATCCGTATGTGGCAAAAACCCTTATACCTTCGGGATATGAGAAAGAATACGGGGAAACCATAGAGGAGATCGAGGAGATTGAAAAAGAGTTTATGGATGCGGCAGGGGAGCTTCCGGCTTACGGAGAGAGTATACTTGTAGTAGAATATACTACAGATCAGCTGAGAGCAAAAGTAATACCATATGCGGCAGTTCCGGGGGTTACAAGACTCATCAGACCTTCCGAAGAAGGTGAGATGCCGACCGAGAGCGAGATAGAAGAAGCCGCAGCGGATTACGGGGCAAGAGTGATAGATCTTAGGGGAGACAGAGAATGAAGACTGCGGTACTCATACCATGCTATAACGAAGCCAAATCCATAAAAAAGGTGGTTGAAGACTTTAAGACCACAATGCCGGATGCGGAGATATATGTCTATGACAATAATTCTACCGACGGAACAGACGAGGTTGCAAGAGAAGCCGGTGCAGTCGTCAGATACGAGACCAGGCAGGGCAAGGGGAATGTCATAAGGACGATGTTCCGGGAAATAGAGGCAGACTGTTATATCATCGTTGATGGAGACAACACTTATCCGGCAGCGTTTGCCCCGGGTTTTCGGAGAATGATCCTTTCGGGCGAGGCGGACATGGTCATAGGAGACCGCCTCTCATCCAGTTACTTTACGGAAAATAAAAGGCGTTTTCATAATTTTGGAAACGTACTTGTGCGGTGGCTGATCAATCATTTGTTCCATGCCGGGATCAGTGATATCATGACCGGCGCCCGGGCTTTTTCGAGAGATTTTGTGAAGAGTTTCGCGGTTTTTTCCAAAGGCTTTGAGATCGAGACGGAAATGACCATCTTTGCTCTTGAGAATAATTTTAAGATATCGGAGGTTCCCATAGAGTACAGAGACCGGGATTCGGATAATCCTTCAAAGCTATCGACATACTCCGACGGATATAAAGTGATAAAGACGATCTTCAGACTGCTGAGGGATGACAAACCGGCGGTGTTTTTCGGAACCATCGGGTTCATCACGATTCTGATAGGACTGGCGCTGTTTATTCCGATCTTTATAGAATTCCTGAATACCGGCCAGGTTCTGAAGTATCCGACACTGATAGTGATATCGGCCTTTTGGGTCATAGGGATCTTAAGCATCTTCTCGGGGATGATATTATCTCTTGTCAATACCAGAGCCCGGCAGGAATTTGAGCGATTTATGAACATGCTGTATATATGTGACGGGATCAGAAAAAATCTGGAGGATCCGGATGAGACAGTCGGCGGGTACGGGGCCCCGGGGACAGACCGCCTAAGGCGCAGAAAAGAATGGAAAGGCTGGAATGAACGATAGCTGCCTATGCCCAGAAGGATAATGCTTACAATAGCATATGACGGAACGGATTATCATGGATTTGCACGCCTTAAAGAAGATCCGGATACCATCGAGGGAAACATAGACAGGGCAATAAAAAAAGTTACCGGAGAAACGGTGGAGATCACGGGGGCATCCAGAACGGATTCAGGAGTGCATGCCCTTTGCAATGCGGCAGTCTTTGATACGGAAAGCTCCGTTCCGGCATTTAACTTTACCGATGCATTGAATACAAAACTTCCCCCGGACATAAGGATAAGGAGATCGACAGAGGTTCCCGGGGATTTTCATCCAAGGCATACCGATACCCTGAAGACCTACCGGTATGAGATAGATAACGAGAGGACGGCGGATCCTTTAAGATCCAGGTATTCAATGCTTGTCGGATATGCACTTGATACAGACAGTATGAACAGGGCCGGCGCAGAGCTTGTTGGGGAGCATGATTTCAAGAGTTTCTGTTCGGTTCATACACAGGCTGCATCGACTGTCAGAACCGTTACCGGGATCGAAGTCATACGGGACGGAACATGTTCCGAACGTATTTATATCATGGTGCGGGGACATGGTTTTTTGTACAATATGGTAAGGATAATAGCGGGCACTCTCATAGATGTAGGGCGGGGAAGACTTGCTCCGGAGGATGTGACTGATATATTATATGCGGCGGACAGGACAAAGAATCCCTGCCCTACCGCGGAAGCAAAGGGACTTACGCTAATGGATATCGAGTTTTTGGGATTGGAGGACAGGTGATGGCAGTTATTGACGATGCGATAAAAGTAAAGGGACACGGGGCATACCTTATAAAGGGAAAAGAATTCAGCGACACCTCGGATATTTCAAGAGATGAGGCATTAAAGGGAACCATGGCATATGGGATACTCAGATCGCATAACATGTCAGACAATATGGATTCATTGAATATTAAATTTGACTGTCTGACATCACATGACATCACTTATGTCGGTATAATACAGACACTGAGAGCGTCCGGGATAGAAAGATTTCCTGTGCCGTATATACTTACGAACTGTCATAATTCATTATGCGCAGTCGGCGGGACCATCAATGAGGATGATCATGTCTTCGGACTTTCCGCAGCAAAACGTTACGGCGGAGTTTATGTCCCCCCTCATCAGGCTGTTATTCATCAGTATGCAAGGGAGATGCTCGCCGGATGCGGAAAGATGATACTCGGGTCAGATTCGCATACCCGGTACGGTGCTCTGGGAACGATGGCCATGGGAGAAGGAGGCGGTGAACTGGTAAAACAGCTGTTGTCGCAGACCTATGATATCAGACGGCCTGAAGTAGTATCGATCCATCTGACCGGAACTCCGGGATACGGGGTCGGACCGCAGGATGTGGCGCTTGCCCTGATCGGAAAGCTTTTTGCCGACGGAACGGTTAAAAACAAGGTAATGGAGTTTACCGGGCCGGGAGTCGGAGCGTTATCAGTGGATTTTCGTATCGGAGTTGATGTGATGACCACAGAGACAACATGCCTTTCCTCAATCTGGGAGACAGATGAGAAAACGGAAGAATGGCTTGCACTCCACGGCAGGGCAGATGATTACAGGGAACTGAAGCCGGCGGATATCGCCTGGTATGACGAAGTGGTCGAGGTTGATCTTGGCAGGATCAGGCCGATGATCGCCATGCCGTTCCATCCTTCCAATGCATACGCGATAGATGAAGTCAATGCGAACCTGAAGGATGTGCTTCATGAGGTTGAGGAGAGAGCTGAGGTGTCGTTTGGAGGAAGAGTCCGTGTGGATCTGACAAAAAAGGTTCATGACGGCAAGCTTCTCGTGGATCAGGGGATAATAGCCGGTTGTGCGGGAGGAGGATTCGAAAATCTCTGTGCGGCAGCGGATATACTTGAAGGCGCAGATATCGGATCGGACGAGTTTACCATGAGTGTATACCCGGCCTCGATGCCGGTTTATGCCGAGCTTGTGAAAAACGGCGCCATGACCAGATTCATTGATGCCGGAGTGGTGGTGAAGACCTGTTTCTGCGGACCGTGTTTCGGAGCCGGAGATACTCCGTCCAATAATGCATTTTCTGTCAGGCATTCGACCAGGAACTTCCCCAACAGAGAGGGATCCAAGGTGCAGAACGGCCAGATCTCATCGGTGGCCCTGATGGATGCAAGATCGATCGCGGCTACGGCGGCAAACAAAGGGTATCTTACCGGAGCCGACAAGCTGGATGTCAGGATAGGAGAGTATAAGTATTTCTTTGACAGAAATATCTATGAAAAGCGTGTATTTGATTCAAAAGGGAAGGCAGACGAATCCAAAGATGTAGTTCTCGGCCCCAACATAAAGGACTGGCCGGAAATGGTCCCGCTTACGGACAATCTCATGCTCCGTGTAGTGTCGGAGATCCATGACCCTGTCACTACAACGGATGAGCTGATACCTTCGGGAGAAACCTCCTCTTACAGATCCAATCCTCTGGGACTGGCAGAATTTACTCTTTCACGTAAGGATCCGGAGTATGTGGGACGGGCAAAAGCCGTCAGGATGTTTGAAGAGGCCAGGGAAAAAGGAACGGCTCATCTTGAAAAGGCTCTTGAGGGATCGGAAGACATGGGCGCGGCATGGAGCCGGATCCGAGCATCCTATGACGGAGCGGATTGGAGCAATACAGGGATAGGCTCTGTGATATTTGCCGTAAAACCCGGAGACGGCTCGGCCAGGGAACAGGCGGCGTCGTGTCAGAAAGTGCTTGGCGGATGGGCCAATATAGCAAATGAATATGCCACGAAGCGATACAGATCAAACCTGATAAACTGGGGGATGATCCCTTTTATAATACCTGAGGGAGAGCTTCCTTTCAAAAATCTAGACTATATCTTCCTGCCCGGGATAAGAAGAGCTATAGAGGAAAAGGAAAGTGAGATAAAGGCAGTAGCCATAACCGGCGCGGGATCAAAGGAATTCAGTCTGACCATAGGAGACCTTACGGATCATGAGAGAGAGATAATCCTGGATGGCTGTCTGATCAATTTCAATCGGAAAAACCAAGCCGTTTAAGACCATTCAGCGCGGGCTCATAAGAGCCCGCTTTTTTATAATACAAAACGGCTTTTGTGTGATCCCCCAATACTTCGCAGATTACTCCGCAATTATACCAGGCCGCATAAGAATCCGTTCCTGCCACCGATGAGTGATGGCATTTGGTCGCACAGGTAAATGAGGCAACGGCTTCTTCAAAACGGGCATTGTTCATATATATCAGACCGCATAGGAAGAGATAATCCGCGCTGTCGGCATACTCTTCAAATGAGGTGAGGGCCAGAGCGTCCTTGGCACGACCGGTTTCCAGCAGAGAATAGCCATAGGTTTCGATAAGCGATTCCACATATTCGTCTGCGGTGTCGGCTCCGGCATCGATGGCTTTTTCAAATGCATCCGAGGCTTCGGGATATCTCTTCTCAACGTAATAAGTCCTGCCCAGCTGAAAAAAGACATAGGGGTCGGTATCTCCGTCCGCTATCATCCTTGTAAGAAGCTCCCGGTACGATGCGGATTTTTGGAGCATCCGGTCATGGTCGGCATAGCCGGAATGCCCGAGGATGATGTCGGCATTCTCGGTCGAAAACGGAGCGCCGTCGTTTGCGGTTACCTGTTCATGAACCCTTCCTTCGAAATGAAACATCCGGTTTCTGAAGAGGCGTGTGATGCGCTCTGTATTGCTGAGAGCATTATCTTCGGAAACATAAATGTTTTCACGTATCACACGGAATGCATCAACACGGGCCTTTTTTTCATCGAAATCGAAAGTGGTGATATATTCATCGGTGTCGATCATGAGAACCCAGTCCGAAGTTACATGCTTCAGCCCGGCGTTTCTTGCGGCGGAGTAATCCCCGGGCCATGGAAGAAAGATCTCCTTTGCGCCGTATTCAAACAGGAGCTCATCTGTTGTATCATTTTCCACAGGTGAGGGGTCGACAACGGCCACTATCTCTGATACAATTCCCCGTATGGAGGAAAGGCAGCGTTTTAGCTCGCGGCACTCCCCTCTTTTTATTATCATAGCTGCGGATATTGACATACCATATATTGTATGATACATACGGTAAATGGTCAAAATATTAGGTCGCGGGTGATTGTTCAAAATTATAAACAATCTTTTTGTGAAAAATCTCTGAAACCCCTTGAAATACTTGACAAATCGTGATATTCTTAAAACGTATAAATGGATTATTATACGATAAGTGTATTGTCCGCTGACTATCAAGGAGGAAAGGAGGGGACGTCAATATGGCATCATTAGCATTACAGAATGTCTATAACAATTTCTTGCCGCAGTTCATGCCCAAGAGTTCACGTTACGACACACATAAAAAAGACGAGTTAAGAGACGTATATACAGCCATAATGCGTCAGACCAAAGAGTCGCCGCTGTTCCTTCCTTTGTCCGGAGAAAATGTGATCGAGTACGCTGTCAACATGAAGGAGAATGCAAGGGATCTCAGCAATGTCATAGCTTCTCTTTCAAATGACAAGTCCTTAAATCTTCTGGATAAGAAGACGGCCTTCTCCACCGATGAGGATGTGGCGGTTGCAAAATATATCGGAGATGATAATTCTGTCGAGGCGGATGAGGTGCCTTCGTTTGATCTCGGAGTTCGCAGGCTTGCATCAAAGCAGGTAAATATGGGGTCATACATTGATAATGGTGCAATGACGCTTGAGCCGGACACATATTCATTTGATATACATATCGGGGATACGGATTATGAGTTCCAGTTTAATGTCGAGCCGGGAGACACCAACAGGGAGATGGAAGAGAAGCTGGCAAGACTTATAAACCGAAGCAATATCGGAGTCGAGGTGTCCGTGGTATCTGATGAAGCGGGAAGATCCGCTCTCAGGATAGAGAGTATGGCTACGGGACAGCCGGGAGAAAAAGAGACGCTGTTCAACGTGTCAGACGACAATACCAGCAAGAGGACCGGAGCGGTAGACTATTTTGGACTCGGTGAAGTAACGGAAATGCCGAAAAATGCGGAATTTTCGCTCAACGGAAATATGCATAGCGCTTATTCCAATTCATTTACGATAGATAAGGCCTACGAGATAACACTTAAGGGATTGAGCGAGGAAGGTCAGGATGCTCATATAGGACTTCGTCCGGATGTCGAGTCGCTCATAGAAAATGTTGAGAGCCTTGTCGAAGGATATAACTCGTTCATAACCAAGGCTATGGACTATACTGAGACATATGGGCTTTCCAATAAGTTCAGGAATGAAATGAGGAGTATCCAGAATGTATATCGTAACGAGCTGGATGCGATCGGGCTTAGTTTTAAGGAAAGCGGAGAGCTGGAGATAGACGATAAATATCTGAGAGCTGCGGCATTTGAAGGTGATCATAATGAGACTCTCAGGCCTATCACGGATTTTGCAAGTGAGATACTTTTGGAGGCAAAAAAGATATCACTGAATCCGATGAATTATACAGACAGGATAGTAGTGGAAT
Organism: Lachnospiraceae bacterium; assembly: GCA_024699045.1. GTDB lineage: Bacteria > Bacillota > Clostridia > Lachnospirales > Lachnospiraceae > NK4A144. The sequence continues at coordinate 51,337 of JAILQK010000133.1, forward strand.
ATAAGAACCCCGGACATAATTTTTCCAATCCTTATATCACAAGCATGTATTCCGGGATGATGTTCAGTTCTTATACATGAGTGATGACCGAAATATAATACTTATAAAAAGGCGTCTGCACAAGAGCAGACGCCTTTTTTCGGTCAGTATGTCATATGAAAATGGACTATCGTCGATACGGGTGATACAATACAGATTGTCGGTCGGTAGATGGGAAGGACCTGTAAAAACTGATATATCAAGAAGGTAAGAGATGAGCAGAAGACTGTCGGGAAAAAAACACGATAATATAACAGACAACACTCCACTTTCCAAAAAGGTTCTGAAAGATGTTGTCGCTATATACATATTTTTCATGTTTGCGGTATATCCGCTGTATTACGAGGATAAATACTACAACATGGGAGATGCCAAGTGGCATTTCTTCAGGTGGGTCACGCTTGTCGGACTTATCATTATGGGCATTGTGTTTATCTGGTATCAGGCGCATCTGGTCAGAGTGGGAAAGTTTGCGAGCTTTTGGGATTTCAGGCAAACCTCCGTTACGGACCGCTTTGTGCTGGCCTATGCATTAGCTGTTTTGAGTTCTTTCCTTTTATCTCCATATAAGGCTACTACACTGATCGGTTACGACGGATGGTATATGGGGCTGATCTCTCAATTGGCGTTTGTGTTGATCTATTATTTTGTGTCCCGGTTCTGGAGATGGGATGACCTTGTATTGATCATATATCTTGTAGTATCTGCGATCGTCTTTCTCATCTGTATCCTTAACAGGTTTAAGATAGACCCGTTAGAGATGTATAAGGATCTTTCGGAATACTATTTCATATATTTTGTTTCCACGCTTGGCCAGGCGACATGGTTTTCAAGCTATATGATCCTGATGTTCCCTATGGGATTATTCTTTTTCTGGCATAGTGACAAAGGGGTAAAGTATATAGTATCCGCGTTGTATGTGCTTCTGGGGACGGTAACCATGATAGCGCAGAATTCCGATGCGGCGCTGCTGGCTTACGCGGCGATCTATCTGATCCTGTTCTGCGCTTCGTTTAATGATAACCTGAGAATGAGAAGATTTTTGGAAAGCCTCATACTTCTGTTTGCCGGATGGAAGATAATGGGGATCCTTCAGGTAGTCTGTGCGGAAAGGGCAGTAAAACTTACGGGTGCGATGCGGGCTCTGTCGGTCGGTCCCATAAGCTGGATCCTTCTTGCGATCTCTGTCGTGCTAATGGTGCTGTATCGCAGACTTATGGAGAGGGACGGCTTTGATATAGGCAGATATAAGCCGTTCAGAAGGGCAGTGCTCGTATTTACGGTATTTGCCGTGGTTGCTCTCGTCATATATGTGGCCTTAAATACCATGGGCGTTTTTGCGGGAACGCCGTTGGAATCTAATGCCGAATATCTGGTATTCAATTACAAATGGGGAAGTGACAGGGGGCTGTCATGGATCGCCGCTGTAGGGACTTTCATCAAGACCGATCCGGTCAGGAAGCTTTTCGGCGCCGGACCTGACGGATTCTGTCATGAGGTTTATCGTTTTTATTCCGAGCCGCTTGAGGCCAAGTGGGGTGAAAGTACCATTCTTACCTGCGCTCATAACGAATGGCTTAATTCTCTGATAACGGTAGGGCTTTTGGGGATGATCACGTATGTGGGGATCTTTATAAGCGGGTTTGTCAACTGTATGCGGAAGATGTCCAGGGTGCCGGAAACTTTGGCGGTTGCTATGTGTATCGCAGCGTATATGGCACATAATTTTTTCTGCTATCAGCAGATCATATGCACTCCGGCAATCTTTATGATAATCGGAGCGGGTGATATGCTGTGCAGATACGGGAAACGGGAAATATGGGAACCGGAAGGCGATATATAAGGTATGGGAGGTAAAATGTACGATTATCTGATTGTCGGAGCGGGTCTGTTCGGAGCGGTTGTGGCACGTGAACTGACTGATGCGGGAAAGAGAGTCCTTGTCATAGATCGAAGGGATCATGTTGCGGGAAATACATATACCGAAAGAGCAGAAGGGATAAATGTACATCGATACGGGGCTCATATTTTTCATACAAACGATCCTGTTTCGTGGAAGTATGTGAATCGTTTTGCTGAATTCAACCGTTATACCAACTCGCCGATTGCCGATTACAAGGGAGAATTGTATTCTCTTCCCTTTAATATGTATACCTTTAATAAAATGTGGGGGGTGGTGACCCCGGAAGAAGCTGCAAAAAAAATAGAGGAGCAGAGGCAGGAGATCAAAGGGGAACCGCGAAATCTCGAGGAACAGGCAATATCACTGGTTGGAAGGGATATTTATGAGAAGCTGATAAAGGGATATACGGAAAAGCAGTGGGGGAGACAGTGCAGTGAACTGCCGTCATTCATAATAAAAAGACTCCCGGTAAGGTTTACGTACGATAATAATTACTTTAATGCCCTGTATCAGGGAATACCGAAAGGCGGCTACACAAAGCTTGTACAGAACATGTTATCCGGAATAGATACAGAGCTTGGGACTGACTTCCTTAAGGACAGGGATGCTCTTAGGGCAAGGGCCGGACGGTTGATCTATACCGGGCCTATAGACGCATATTTTGATTACAGTCTGGGACATTTGGAGTATCGATCGCTCCGCTTTGAGACTGAGCTTCTGGATATCCCGAATTATCAGGGGAACGCAGTGGTGAACTATACCGACAGAGAGACCCCATGGACAAGGCTTATAGAGCATAAATGGTTCGAATTCGGAAAAGATGAGGACGGAAACGATCTGCCGAAGACGGTGATATCCAAAGAGTACAGTATGGACTGGCATCCGGGAGACGAACCATACTATCCGGTAAACGACGAGGAGAACGGAAGGCTGTATCGGGAGTACAGACAGCTTGCCGACAGGGAGAAGGATGTCATTTTCGGAGGACGTCTCGGAGAATACAAATATTACGATATGGATCAGGTTGTCTCAAAGGCGCTGGAAGTCTCGCACTGTTTGACAGTCCCCCAAAATTAAGCGAGAATAAAAAATATGAGAGCGGTAGAGACGTCATCGGCCGGTGAAACATTTGAACTGGCCCGGAATATCGGAGAAAAAGCGTTTCCCGGAGAGGTGATTGGACTTACGGGAGATCTGGGTACCGGAAAGACGGTCTTTGCGAAGGGGATAGCGGCCGGGCTTGGTATAACAGAGAGGGTCAATTCCCCGACTTTTACGATAATGCAGCAGTACGATGGCGGCAGATTGCCACTTTACCATTTTGATGTGTACCGCATCGGTGACATTTCCGAAATGGACGAGACCGGCTATGAAGATTATTTTTACGGCAAAGGGGTCTCAATCGTGGAGTGGGCCGAAACGATCAAAGAGATAATGCCTGAAGATACCGTATGGATAACGATAGAAAAAGATCTGAAAAACGGGACGGATCACAGGCGGGTGAGTATAGAAGATGAACATACTGGCAATTGACGCGTCGGGACTTGCGGCATCGGCGGCGGTTCTTTCCGATGAGGTTATAAAGGCGGAGTTTTGTGTATGCAATAAACTTACTCATTCAGAGACACTTATGCCGATGATAGATCAGGTTATAAACGCATCGGGGATGTCGCTGAAGGAGATAGAGGCCTTCGCGGTGACCGCAGGTCCCGGATCGTTTACGGGGCTGCGTATCGGAGTTGCCACGGCAAAGGGGCTTTCCGAGGCTATGGAAAAACCGCTTATCGGAGTGCCTACGGTTGAATCCATCGCTCAGAATATGGCCGGCTTCGACGGTATCGTTGTCCCTCTTATGGATGCCAGAAGAGGGGAGACATATACGGGGATCTATGTTTTTAAGGGCGATGAGCTTGAAGTTTTAAGGGAACAGTGCGCGGTTCCTCTGGAGGAAATAATAAATGACGTCAACGACAGGGGGCAGCGGGTTGTTTTTCTTGGAGACGGGGTCAGGGTTTTCAGGGAACGGATAGATAAAATATGCACAGTTCCTTATTATTATGCTCCGGCGGATCACAGACTGCAGCGTGCAGCTGGAGTAGCGATACTGGCTCAAAAATATTATCTCGAGGGCAGATTTACGGATGCTGCGGATCTTGTCCCGGTATATCTGAGAAAATCACAGGCGGAGCGGGAGCGTGATAATATACGAGCACATGCAGATGCCTGATTGTGACAGAGCATCAGAACTCGAAAAGAGCATATTCGGCAGTGATGCCTGGACCACGGCGGATTTCAGGGAATCTCTCTGTTGCGATTACGCGGTGTATGTAGTGGCCAGGGATCAGGATACAGGGAGGATGGTGGCATGTGCCGGCGTCCGCAACATGTGTGGGGACGGTGATATCACAAATGTTCTGGTGGACAGAGAATACAGAAGACGCGGGATAGCAGAGAGCCTTCTGGGATATCTGATGGATGAAGGCAGGAAGATCGGGGTGCGAGCTTTTACTTTGGAAGTCAGATGTTCAAACGTTCCGGCGATACGCCTTTATGAGAAACTTGGATTTGTCAGCGAAGGGATCCGGCCGGGGTTTTATGACGGTCCAAAGGAAGATGCCCTGATATATTGGAAGAGAGACTGTAGCGATGTTTGATGTCACTTTGCTGGGAACAGGCGGGATGATGCCTTTGCCATATCGGTATCTGACCAGCCTCATGCTCAGATACGGAGGAAACGGTATCCTCATTGACTGCGGAGAGGCGACCCAGTGTGCAATGAGAAAGAAAAGTCTTTCTCCCAAGGGGATCGATGCGATCCTTTTTACACATTATCATGCGGATCATATAAGCGGTCTTCCGGGTATGATGCTTTCCATGGCGAATGCGGACAGAACAGAGCCGGTATTGCTTGCCGGTCCGAAAGGGCTGGAGAAAGTGGTCAGATCGTTACTCGTCATCGCACAGGGACTGCCTTTCGATATCCGACTCCTTGATCTGTCGGGGAGTGAGGAAGATTTTGATGTATACGGCATGCATGTGAGGGCCTTTAAGGTCAATCATAACGTTACCTGTTACGGATATTCGGTAAGCATAAAAAGAGCCGGGAGATTCGATGCGGATGAAGCAAAACGGCTGGGAATCCCGATCCGCTTCTGGAATCCGCTGCAAAAAGGAAGCACATGCAAGGATGATGACGGAAAAGTCTACACACCGGATATGGTGATGGGAGAAGAGCGGCGGGGTCTTAAGGTTACATATACCACCGACACCCGGCCTACCAGATCCATAGAGGTAAATGCAGCAGATTCGGATCTTTTCATATGCGAAGGCATGTATGGGGATCCTGAAGATATGCATAAAGCAAGAGAGAAGAAACATATGATGTTTACCGAGGCTGCTACACTTGCCGATGCAGCAAAGGTAAAAGAGCTTTGGCTTACTCATTACAGTCCGTCACTGACCGATCCGCGACAGTATCTGGGGCTGGCGAGGGATATCTTTCCCGGCACCGTAGCTGCGAAGGATGGCAGGACAAAGGAGCTTAACTATGAAGAAGAATAACACCAGGAATACTGTGATCGGTCTTGTTATACTTGCCATAGCTGTGCTTGTTATATTCTTTCTGGCGATAAACACACCTGACAAGGAAGCCGAGACTGTACAGATCACGGCAGCAACCAAGCAGCTGGCCAAAGATTATGATCTTGCCTACCCGTCGACTCCAAGGGCAGTCGTAACGGAATACGCCGAGATAACCAGGTGTCTGTATGCTTCCGATACCGAGGAGGAACAGATAAAAGGACTCGCGGAGCAGATGAGGCGGCTGTTTGACGATGAACTGATCGCGAATCAGAGTTTTGATGATTTCTATGATTCCTTAAGATCCGAGATAGCCATCTACAGGGAGAAAAACAAGGTTGTGTCGAGTTATTCGGTATCATCAAGTACCGATGTAAAGTACGAGACAAATGAGTACGGCTCCATGGCCTCTTTGTATCTTTCCATTAATGTCAGGCAGGACGGGGTGATAAATACGATAAAAGAACAGTTCCTGCTCCGCCAGGACGCGGACGGACATTGGAAGATAGTTGGATGGGTTCCGGCAGACGGAGCTAAGGAGTAAATGAAGGACATATATATACTGGGGATCGAGAGCTCATGTGACGAGACAGCTGCTGCGGTAGTAAAAAACGGCAGGGAAGTGCTGTCCAATGTCATTCTCTCGCAGATAGATACGCATACGATATATGGCGGAGTTGTTCCCGAAATAGCCTCGCGCAAGCATATAGAATCGATCGTGCAGGTGGTCCGGGAAGCATTGGATCGGGCAAAAATGCAGTCCTCGGAACTGGATGCGGTCGCGGTTACATACGGGCCGGGACTGGTTGGTCCGCTTTTAGTGGGAGTTTCCTATGCAAAAGCATATGCGTACGGATGCGGGAAGCCGCTTATAGGCGTGCATCACATCGAGGGCCACATTGCTGCAAATTATATTGAACACAGAGAGCTTGAACCTCCCTTTATGTGCCTGATAGTGTCGGGGGGACATACGCACCTGGTAAACGTTAAGGATTACGGTGAATTTGAGATACTGGGCAGGACTATGGATGATGCGGCAGGAGAGGCGTATGACAAGGTGGCCAGAGCGATAGGCCTGGGATATCCGGGAGGACCCAAGATAGATGCTGTAGCCGGGGAAGGCGATCCGGGGGCGATCCTTTTTCCGAGAGCGCATATTGAAGGGGATGAATATGATTTTTCTTTTTCCGGATTAAAGAGCTCCGTCCTGAATTATCTAAACTCCTGCGAGATGCGGGGAGAGAAGGTGAACACGGCAGATGTCGCGGCTTCATTTCAGGAAGCGGTAGTGGATGTGCTCGTAGAAAACTCCATGAAAGCGGTAGACAGATTTAAGGCGGACAGATTTGCGATCGCGGGTGGGGTGGCATCCAATTCCGCATTGAGAAGTGCTATGGAAAAGGCTTGCGGCGAACGGGGAGTAGGGTTTTACAAGCCGTCGCCTTTGCTTTGCACCGATAATGGAGCTATGATCGCCTGTGCGGCTTACTTTGATCATATGAAGGGGGATTTTGCGGAACTGACACTGAATGCGATCCCCAATCTAAGGTTAGGAGACAGATCATGAGAGACAAGATTCCCAGATTATTTATCGTGATACCGTGTTATAACGAAGAAGAAGTACTTGAGGAATCCATGAAGATACTGCGGGATAAGCTTACAGGTCTTATCGGGGCAGGTAAAGTAAAGGATGACAGCAGGATAGTCTGTGTGGATGACGGTTCAAGGGACAGAACATGGGACATCATAGCGAAGAGGGCTTCGACGGATGATGTGTTTTTGGGATTGAAATTCAGCAGGAATTACGGTCACCAGAATGCGATCCTTGCAGGAATGCTCGAGTCCAGGAAGGCGGCGGACTGTGTGGTGACGATCGATGCGGACCTTCAGCAGGATGTAGAGGCTCTGGATGATTTTATCGCAAAATATATGGAAGGCTGCGATGTGGTCTATGGAATAAGAAACGACAGGGATACGGATAAAGCAGGAAAAAAGATCACCGCAGAGGCTTTTTACATGCTGATGAGGCTGCTGGGGGCAAAGGTCATACCCAACAGTGCGGATTACAGGCTGCTTTCGGCCAAAGCGCTGGAGGCGCTTGCGGATTATCCCGAGTCGAATCTGTTTCTGAGAGGGCTTATCCCCACAATGGGGTTCAAGTCGGATGTGGTGTATTTTGATGTGAAGGACCGGACGGGCGGGCAGTCCAAGTATACCTTGAGTAAAATGCTCAATCTGGCGTTGGATGGGATCACGTCAATGAGTACCAGACCGCTTGAGCTTATTGTCGTGCTGGGGCTGGTTTTCTGCCTAATGGCGCTGGTGATCTTCATATTATCCATGATAGACTGGGCGAGGGGTATGGTGGTCCAGGGATGGACAACTACCGTAGCGCTTCTTTGTCTGATAGGAGGGATGAATCTGCTCACCAACGGACTGGTCGGTCTTTATGTCGGAAAGACATACATAGAAATAAAGCACAGACCCAGATATATCATCGATCAATCCATCTGGGACGGCAGTGGGGTATTGGAGCTATATGATCAGTAAGGTCAGAAAGGGATTAAGAGATCCATATAAGCTGTTCGGACTGGCGATGATCCTGTTCGTTGTTCTCTGCTACAATGTCCTGATCTTGCACAACGGATACAGGTTTCTGAATTCCGATGATGCTTCGGAACTTGCTCTCGCGAGGATACTGGCATCGCAGCATAAGATCCTGACAAAAGACTGGATATACGCTTCGGAACTCAGGGTTCTGAATACGAATCTGATATTTGCACCCATGTTTTATCTTTTCAGATCATGGAGCATGGTGAGGGCGGTCGGCGGAAGCATAATGCTCCTTATCTATGTCGCTTCATATATCTGTATTCCATATGCGTGGAAATACAATACGAGGTGGTTCTATGTCACGGCTTTCATACTGATCATGCCGTTTTCGAACCCGTGGCAGTTTTTTGGACTGAAGATGTATTATCTTCCGCATGTCTTTATTTCTTTTGTGTCGTTTGCGATCCTTGGACTGATCCATAATTCCGGAAAGAAGAAAAGGATCATCATATACAGCGCAGTCCTTGCGATGTTGGCGTTTGTCGCGGGGCTTGGAGGGGCAAGATCCGTCGAATACACATATGCGCCGCTTTTGCTTACTGCGCTGATCGCTCTGGTATTTGATAAAGGAAGCCTGCGACTTGTGAAGGCAAGTGCGATCGCAGCCGTCATGTCTGCTGCGGGGTATCTGGTGAATGACAGGATCCTGTCGGGTATCTACTCATTTCATTCATATGCGAATGTCTCGTTCATCCGGTTTACATTTGAAAAACTGGAGTGGGTGATAGATTGCATACTGACGGCTTTGGGATATTCGATAGGAGAATACTTCATAAGCTTTGGCGGTATATGCAACGCGATGTCATTCGTGATGATGATCCTTTTTCTGGCGGCGTTCCCGATGCTGCTTAAAAAACGAAAGGAAATGAGTGAAGTCCAGAGGTATATGTATTATTTTGCATCCATCACTTTTGTGCTAAACACTTTTCTCATGATGGTGGGTCAGAATAATGAATATGCAGACAGGTTTATTGCCATAGGAATGGTTCCGACGATGATGTTTATAGATCTGGTTTACAGGATGTATGCCGAGAAGACGGATCTTAAAGCACTGTATGCGGTTTTGGTGATGGTCTTTTTTCTGGCGATCGGAGCGAACGGATATCTGAATCTCCTGAAGACGGCAGGCAACGGTGAGAGGCTCGGTTACATCAATTATCTGAAGGAAAATGGGTATGATTACGGGTATGCTACATTCTGGAATGCGAATATCACTACAGAGATGTCGGACGGAGCGATAAACATGACGTCACTGGATCCAAATGCCGAGGAGCTGGTTGTTTTTTACTGGCTTACCGACAGAAGGCTGATAGAAGAAAAGCACGATAAGGCATTTTTGGTGCTCACCTCTGAAGAGCTGGATATGTATGAGGGGGGCGAACCGATCTACCGGGATGAGTATTTCAGCGTGTTTGATATTGCCGAAGATGAGATTTCATTTGAGGAACAGTAACATGGAGGCATGAAGATATGAGATGCGCAGCGGTCATATTGTCAGGCGGGTCGGGAAAGCGCATGAATGCGCAGATCCCAAAACAATACATGGATCTGAAGGGGAAACCGGTGCTTCTGTATTCTCTGAAAACATTCTCCGAAGCGGAATTTGTCGATGAGATAGTGATAGTTGCCGACAGAGAGCACAGGGATAAAGTTCAGAGTGATATAGTAGATCTGTACGGAATGCATAAAGTATCAAATGTAGTGGTCGGGGGTAAGGAGAGATATCATTCTGTGGCTCACGGGCTCGAGGCACTGTCGCGCGAAACGGATTATGTTTTCATTCATGACGGGGCAAGACCGTTTGTGACAATGTATACTCTGGAGAGATGTCTTCATTATGCGGAAAAATATAAGGCCGCCGTTGCCGCGGTCAGGTCGAAGGATACCGTAAAGGTTGCGGATGATGATGCAATGATCCGATCCACTCCGGACAGGGCTCATGTCTGGATGGTACAGACACCTCAGACCTTTGAATATCCTCTGATAAAGGATGCATACAGAAGGCTGATAGACGATGAGGACAGACTCAGGGCGGCCGGGATCGCAGTGACGGATGATACAATGGTAGCAAAGATGTATGCGGACGTAGATGCACGTCTTGTGGAGAGTACATATGACAATATAAAGCTGACCACACCGGAGGATATGGAGTATGCGGAAACCATCTGTGAAAAAATGCTGAAACTACCTGATAATTAATGTTGACACAGATGAAGGGATTTGTTATGATAGCAAATGCGCTCGCTTGAAGCGAAGCGCATTTATCTTTGTGGAGAGGTATCGAAGCGGTCATAACGAGGCGGTCTTGAAAACCGTTTGGCGGCAACGCCACATGGGTTCGAATCCCATCCTCTCCGTCGGGGAGAAACGATTGATACGCCCCGAAAGACCGAATATGGCAGTGGATAGGACCACTTGATTTTCAGACCTTTGGAGAAGTACCCAAGATGGCTGAAGGGACACCCCTGGAAAGGGTGCAGGTCGTTAATAGCGGCGCGAGGGTTCAAATCCCTCCTTCTCCGGTAGCACCTTGAAAATTAAACAGCAATGCAGCTTTGAAAAAAACCAATAAAAAGTTTGATTCAGAGTAAAGCGAACAAAACCAAGACAAACAGTAAGTGAACGGAGCAAAAGAAAAAGAAGCCGAGTTCAGACTGAAGGGTTCGCAACTCAAAGGATATAAATTCGAGAGTTCGATCCTGGCTCAGGATGAACGCTGGCGGCGTGCCTAACACATGCAAGTCGAACGGAGTATCCGCGCCGAGGAGGGAG
>JAILQK010000138.1 GCA_024699045.1 Lachnospiraceae bacterium
AAGAAGGACAAGGAAGAGAGAAAGAGCGAAGTTAAGTCAAGCGAAAGCAGTGATTCGGCAGCTGTAGAGATTTCGGAGGATGAGCTTAAGGCGGCTTCATCGGAAAAAACCGAAGGGGCAGTGACCAACAACGGAGGAATATCAGCATCGACCGATGATGAGACACTTCTGGCGGCACTTATACAGTGTGAGTGTAACGGACCTTACGAAGCGCAGCTTGCGGTAGGTGCGGTAGTCGTAAACAGGGCAAACGGAGGATACGGCTCCATATCGAATGCAATATATGCTCCTTATCAGTTCGGCCCCGCATCGTCAGGCAAACTTGCCCGTACACTTTCGTCAGGTGCAATATCCGCAACCGCAAGACAGGCAGCGCATGATGCGATAAACGGAGTTTCAAATGTAGGGAACGCGAAGTACTTCAGGAACGTCAGCTCCGGACATGCAGGAATAGTAATAGGCAATCACGTATACTGGTAATCATCGGGGATCCTAAAGAAACGTATACCACTGAAATCACAGACACCATGGATTTATATCTATGGTGTTTTATGTTATAATAATTTTTTACGGAAAATGTCATTACAATCATTTGATGGAGGTATGGAAATGGCAGCTTTGGTAATAATCCTGGTTCTTATCATCATACTGATACTCGTTAATGTGAGGATCGTCCCACAGGCAGATGCCTACGTCATAGAAAGACTCGGGAAATACAAGACGACCTGGACAGCGGGAATACATGTAAAAACTCCATTTATAGAGAGGGTTGCGGTAAAGATGTCGCTGAAGGAGCAGGTTCTGGATTTTCCGCCCCAGCCGGTCATAACTAAGGATAATGTTACGATGCAGATCGATTCAGTGGTATTCTGTAAGGTCTTCGATCCCAAGCTTTATGCATACGGTGTCGAGCATCCGATAGCAGGTCTGCAGAATCTCGCAGCAACGACGTTAAGAAACATCATAGGTGAGATGGAGCTCGACCAGACACTCACCGGACGTGACCAGATAAACTCAAAGATGCAGACGATACTTGACGAGGCTACTGATCCCTGGGGCATTAAGGTGACAAGGGTGGAGATCAAGAATATCGCGCCTCCCAAGGAAATAGAGATGATAATGACGAAGCAGATGAGAGCCGAGCGTGAGAGAAGGCAGACCGTTCTTGAAGCCCAGGCGCATCAGGAAGCTGTCGTTGCAAGAGCAGAGGGTGATAAAAGGGCCAAGATCCTTGCCGCAGAGGCAGAAAGAGATGCGCAGATCGCTCTCGCAGAGGGCCGCGCAAAGTCAAAGAAGCTCGTTTATGAGGCCGAGGCGGAAGGTATCAACATGCTCAATCATTCAACCCCTACAGAGGGCGTATTGAGACTTAAGGGCATAGACGCGCTTAAGGATGTGGCTGATGGCAGAGCGACGAAGATATTCATGCCGTCTGATATATCGGCGGTCGTGGAAACTCTTGGTGTCGCAGCGGAATCTTTGGGGATCGGCAATTCCACACCGGTGGACGATACAGAAAAACCCAAGCCCAAGCCCGAAATAGATCCGTGCATACATCCCGATACGGGCGAAGGCGGAATAGAGGCTGCGATCTCAACCGAGGCGATAATAGACGATATAGAAGCGCAGAGCGAGGATATGTAAAAGATGCATTCACTTAAAGGCAGAGATTTTTTGACTCTGAAGGATTTCACCCCTGAAGAGATATTATATTTGATCGACCTGGCGGCTTATTTTAAGAAGCTCAAAAAGGAGCATATCCTTCATGATAAGCTCAGGGGGAAGAACGTTGCTCTCATATTTGAAAAGACCTCTACGAGGACCCGGTCCTCCTTCGAGGTGGCTGCCAGCGATCTGGGCATGGGTTCTACATACCTTGATCCTACCAGCTCACAGATAGGGAAAAAGGAAAGTATCGAGGATACGGCTAAGGTACTGGGCAGGATGTATGACGGGATAGAGTACAGAGGTTTCGGACAGGAGATAGTGGAAACTCTTGCAGATCATGCAGAGGTCCCTGTCTGGAACGGTCTTACCAACGAGTATCATCCTACCCAGATCCTTGCAGATATGCTCACGATCAGGGAGCATCTGGGAGAGATCAAAGGAAAGACTCTCGCCTATATGGGTGATGTGAGATATAACATGGGAAATTCACTTATGATCGGATGCGCGAAGCTTGGACTTAATTTCCACGCGGTCGCTCCGAAGGAATACTTCCCGGACAATGAGCTTGTTTCGTTATGCAATAAATGGGCGGAAGAGTCGGGAGCGGAGATCGTGATGACCGAGGATATCAAAGAGGGGATCACGGGCGTGGATGCCGTATATACGGATGTCTGGCTTTCGATGGGAGAGCCGGATGATGTCTGGGAGGAGCGGATAAGGGATCTGACTGATTACAGGGTCACGATGGATGTGATGCGGATGGCTTCGGATAATGCGATCTTCATGCACTGCCTGCCCTCATTCCATAATATCGATACCGAGATCGGACGGGAGATCAACCGTAAGTTCGGGCTTACCTGCATGGAGGTGACCGACGAGGTGTTCAAGGCATATGAAGAGCCTGTTTTCGATGAAGCGGAAAACCGTATGCATACAATAAAAGCAGTAATGGCGGCCACGCTTTCGGATGACTGGGAGATATGAGGTTCAACCGGAAAAATCCTAAATTTCTTATCGATTTCGCTACCTTGATCCTGGCGATAGCCGTGATAGCGATGACTGTCGCGGTGCTGATAAGCGGTTCGGATACGCTGCTCGGACTCGTCTTTTACGTAGGGGCGGGCATGTTTGTCACTAATATCGTACGAGGGATAGTTTCAAAACGCTATTTATCGATCTTGTTTATTATCCCCGTGATACTCTGTGTCACAGGCGGACTTGTAGCCCAGGGAGTAATACGGCCTTGGATCTTTTAGAACTTCTCAGAAAAAGTAAAGGATACTGTTCCGGTCAGGAGATAGCCGATGCAATGGGGATCTCCAGAAATGCCGTATGGAAGCAGATAGAGAGGCTCAGGCGGGAGGGCGTCGAAATAGAGGCCGTGACCGGAAAGGGATACAGGATAGTGGATGAGGGGGATGCGTTCGGGAAAAGATCCATAGAGGCATTCCTCGATACTTCATGGCTCGGACGCGAGCTGCTTTTTTTTGATGAGATCGACAGCACCAATGATGAAATAAAACGCAGGGCGGAAAAAGGAGCCACAGAGGGGCTTCTGGCCGTTGCTGATACCCAGAATAAGGGAAAAGGAAGACGTGGCCGCGGATGGGCCAATCCTGCCGGGGTGAACATAGCGATGAGCTACCTGCTGAAGCCGGATCTGACTCCCAATACGGCGCCCATGATGACACTGATCATGGCGCTGGCTGCGGTTAGGGGAATAAAAGAGGTCTCGGGACTTGATGTAAGGATCAAGTGGCCCAATGATATAGTGATCAATGGAAAGAAGCTTGTCGGGATCCTTACGGAGATGACGGCGGAGCCTGACTGCATCCATGAGGTTATTGTCGGGACGGGGATCAATGTAAACACCAGGTCGTTTCCCGATGAGATCAGAACGACGGCAACATCAATGTATCTTGAGGGCGGAAGGATTTATTCCCGGGCAAAGGTCACGGCTTTTGTCACCAACGCCTTTGAAAAGTATTATGAGAGCTTTCTCGAGAGCGGAGACCTGAGCGGACTTAAGGATGAGTATAACGACGCCTGCGTCAATCTCGGAGCCGAGGTGAGAGTCCTGGATCCCAAAGGTGAGTATGAGGGGACGTCATGCGGGATAGATGACAAGGGAGAGCTTATTGTCGTTAAAAAGGACGGGGCCAGAGAGCGTGTATACGCCGGTGAGGTGTCCGTGAGAGGGATATACGGATATGTTTAAGGATGAGAATAAATGCGTGCTCTGCGGGGCCAGCTCATATGAAAAAAAGTACTATTTCAACAAGGATTTTTCGAGACTTCCGGATCAGGTCAAGGACACTCTGCAGATAATATGCGTAGAGTTTACCGAAAAGTGCGGCGGAACCTTTGTGATCGAGTTTGACGAGGACGGAGAGCTCAGACTTGTGACCGATGCAGAGGAAGCCGATGCGATGTTTGACGATATCGGAGCAGAGCTCGAGATAAAAAATCTGCGCGTCACGCAAAGACAGCTGTTTGAGGAGATCACTCTTTTCTACAAGGTGGTATTTTTGGGAGAAAAGATAGATCTATGAAGGAAGGCGGGATCTACACCGTACTCTCGCCCATGGCCGGAGTAACGGATATGAGCTTTCGTACGATATGCACCGAGATGGGAGCCGATCTTACCGTTACGGAGATGGTGTCGGCGAAGGCTGTCACCTATCACAATAAAAACACATTCAGCCTATGCAGGATATCCGATACCGGACATCCCGCATCATTACAGCTTTTCGGATCGGATCCGCAGATCATGGCGGAAGCGGCCGGGATCCTTGCGGAAAAGATACCCTTTGAGATGCTTGATATAAATATGGGCTGTCCCATGCCGAAGATAGTAAACAACGGCGAAGGGTCGGCATTAATGAAGGATCCGCTCCTTGTCGGGAGGATAGTGGAGGCTGTAGCAAAGGCGATCGACAAGCCGGTCACGGTGAAACTGAGGGCCGGATTTGATGCGGAGCATATAAATGCGCCTGAGATCGCTTATATTGCCCAGGAATCGGGGGCAGAGGCGGTCACCGTACATGGACGCACCAGGGAGCAGTACTACGAAGGACAGGCCGACTGGGGGGTCATAGCGGCAGTCAGGGAACGCGTGAGGATCCGGGTGATAGGAAACGGTGATGTCACGGGGCTAAAAAGCGCCGAGGATATGATCGGCCGGACCGGCTGCGACGGAGTGGCGATAGGCCGTGCGGCACAGGGGAATCCCTGGATATTTAAGGAGATTGCGGAGGGACACGAATATATTCCCTCGGTCAGGGAAAGAAAGGAAATGATGCTCCGCCATCTAAAGATGACGGTAGACGAAAAAGGAGAATATACAGGCATCAGGGAGATGCGAAGGCACATAAGCCGTTATACCGCCGGGATGCCGGGATCCGCAAGGCTCAGGGATAAGGTCAATAATGCCCGGTCGCTTGAGGAACTGAACGGGCTGATATGCGATATACCGGAGGATGAGTGAAATGAGCTGATAGAGGATAGCCAGGGGAATGAGTGAAGCAGGCTGATACGCGATATGCCGGAGGATCCGGCGGGGAATAAGAAGATGTCAGGGATTTGACTTTACTCCGGTAATAGTTTACAATGGCTTGTCCTTATTATAGACGCGATAATGCGTATTTATTACTTTTATAATGTTTTAGGAGTGAAAAATGGGTGAAGAAGTACAGATCAAACGCTATGAGATGACACAGGAAGGATATGACGAGCTTGAAGCGGAGCTTGACGAGCTTACGAATGTAAAAATGAAGGAGATCGCCAAGAAGCTCGGAGAAGCAAGAGAGCAGGGAGATCTTTCCGAGAATGCCGAGTATGATGCTGCAAAGAACGAGCAGTCGGAGATGCACGGAAGGATAGAGCGGATCAAGGAAATGCTCAAGTATGCGGTCGTGGTGTCGCAGGATGCGATAGAGAAGGGCCGTATAGGTATGGGAAGCCTTGTGAAGATCATGGATGTGGAGTACAAGGACGAGATGGAATACAAGATCGTCGGCGCCACGGAAGCTAACAGCATGAAGAACAAGCTTTCAAACGAGTCACCCGTAGGACGCGCGATAGTTGGCCATAAGAAGGGTGAGACCGTAAAGGTCGAGACTCCGGCGGGCGTGCTCAAATACAAGATCCTTTCCGTAAAGAACCCGTAAGCGGGGGCACTGATAAGACGGAGAGCGGGAATAAACGCAGAAGCATCGAAAAGTTGATGAGCGTTAAGAACCACGGAAATACCGGAGCGGTTGCTGAGCAGGGTATGAGGATCAGCAGATCGCATAAGCACAGGATCGGCATGATCGCATAAATGCAGGATCAGCAGATCGCAAAAAAGCAGGGATCGGCAGGATCGCAGTAGCATAGAGAATATATATCGGAGAGAATACATATGCCGCAGGAAGATATACTTGCAGTAAAACGGGATAAGCTTAAGACTCTGCAGGAAGAGGGCAGGGACCCGTTTCAGATAACCAAATATGATGTGACTCATCATGCGCAGGAGATCAAGGACAGCTTTGAGACTCTGGAAGGAAAGACCGTGCGCGTGGCGGGACGCATGATGTTTAAGAGAAAGATGGGCAAGGCATCTTTTTGCAACTGCATGGACCGGACCGGTAAGATCCAGATCTATGTGGCTCGTGATTCCGTAGGCGAAGCGGCGTATGACGACTTTAAGAAATATATGGACGTGGGCGATATCATAGGTGTCGAGGGAGAAGTCTTTCGTACACAGACGGGAGAGATATCCATTCATGCGATGAAGCTTACACTCCTTACAAAGGAATTAAAGCCGCTCCCGGAGAAATTCCACGGACTTACGGATACCGATATAAGGTACAGGCAGAGATATGTGGATCTCATCATGAATGAGGACGTAAAGGATACATTTATCAAACGTTCTCAGGTCATTAAAGAGATCCGGAACTTCCTTGACGGGAGAGATTTCATCGAGGTGGAGACCCCGATGCTGGTGTCGAATGCCGGCGGAGCAGCGGCAAGACCTTTTGAGACCCATTACAATGCGCTTGATGAAGATGTGAAGCTTCGCATATCCCTGGAGCTTTACCTGAAGAGACTTATCGTAGGAGGCCTGGAGCGGGTCTACGAAATCGGTCGGGTATTCAGGAATGAGGGCGTGGATACAAGGCACAACCCTGAGTTTACGCTCATGGAGCTTTATCAGGCATATACGGACTACTACGGCATGATGGAGCTTACCGAGTCGATGTTCAGATATCTTGCGGAAAAGGTATGCGGCTCCACGAAGTTTACCTACAACGGCATAGAGATAGATTTCGGAAAGCCATTCGAGAAGATCACGATGAATGACTGCATAAAGAAGTATGCGGGGATCGACTTTGATGAGGTAAAGACAGACGAAGAGGCAAAAGCCCTCGCAAAGGAGCATAATCTCGAGTTTGAAGATTATCATAAAAAGGGTGATATCATAAATCTTTTCTTCGAGGAGTATTGTGAAAAGAACCTGATCCAGCCAACCTTTGTCATGGATCATCCCCTTGCAATATCACCGCTTACAAAGAAGAAACCCGAGGATCCCGAGAAGGTGGAGCGTTTCGAACTATTTATAAATACCTGGGAGATGTGCAACGCATATTCCGAGCTCAACGATCCGATAGATCAGCGCGAGCGCTTCGCAGCACAGGATGCACTGGTGGCAGCGGGAGACGAAGAGGCGAATCACACCGACGAGGACTTCCTCACTGCCCTCGAGATCGGCATGCCTCCCACAGGCGGCATAGGCTATGGCATCGACCGTCTTGTCATGCTTCTGACGGACAGCCCTTCGATAAGAGATGTGCTGCTGTTCCCGACGCTAAAATCTTTGTCGTGAAAAGTGCTGAAAAATCAAGGCTCGCAGATGGTAAGGGCACGGGAATTAAACCCAAAATAAACCCAAATAATGAGAATTGACAGAAAGCTGATAAAAAAGGGTATTTCAAAGCAATTATAGAAATACCCTTTTTCCTATTATTCATCGTCAAATTGTGTTTCGTTCATTTCTGGGAAATCTAATAACTCTGAAACGGTCATATTTAAGCCAACAGCTATTTTATGCAGGGTTTTCAATTTCGGATTTTTCGTTTTCCCTGCAATAATATTTTCAACTGTACTTTGTGTAATACCGCTGATATTTGCTAATTTATTAACGGTTATGTTTCTTTGACGGCATATTTTATTTAACCGTAAAATGATCACATCGGAATATGTCATAATCACAGTTATCCTCGCTATAAAATCTAATGGAAGTATAGGACGATTAACGGCGCGACATTAACGGTACACGGTTGACTTTTATCAATTCCTAACATAAAATAATTCTGGTTGCTTCACAAAAACAGGAAGCAGAAGAAAAGGAGGATATAAGTAGTATGAAGA
>JAILQK010000168.1 GCA_024699045.1 Lachnospiraceae bacterium
TCCGCAAAGGATCTGTAATCCGCCACTCCGGCCTTTTTCATTAAAGTCGGGTTGGTAGTAAAGCCTTTTACGAATCCTTTTTCATATTCCGCCTTCATCTTGGCTATATCGGCGCCGTCGGCATAGATATCGATCTTAAGATCCCTGTAGTCCATTGTATCCTCCGTCTCAGGCCTGTATCAGGCCGGGTTGCGGGCAAAGCCTCTCTTACGTTCCGTCATCCGGACACGTCACATTATGGTTGCCCCTTCTTTTTCAAACCGGAACCTGACCTCATCCATTCCGGTCTTTGCCATCGCAGCACGGAGTCCGGTCTTATTCTCCGTATAGAACATCAGGAAACCACCGCCTCCCGCTCCGATCATTTTGCCTCCCAGCGCTCCGTTCTTCATCGCATAGTCGTACCATTCGTCTATCTGCGGATTGCTCATCGTTCCCGATCTTTTCTTCTTGTATTCCCAGTGGGTGTTCATGATATCCGCGAACTCCCTGAGGTCGCCTTTTTCAAAAGCGGCCTTTGACCTTAAGCCGAGCTCCTTGACAAAGTCGAGATTCTTTATCATCTCCGAGTCATCCTTCCTGCTGGCATCGTCCTGTTCCTTGAGTATCGTCGAAGCCGATCTGGAAAACCCGGTAAAATACAACATGAGATTATCCTCGAGATCGTAAAAAGTCTCGTTTTTCAGATTGAGCGGAGATACATTGACCTTACCGTCGCGGTCAAACTCCATGCAGGTGATCCCGCCGTAAGCCGAGATATACTGATCCTGCTTTCCTATCGGCTCCTTGAGGATGTTCATCTCTATATCGCAGGCTTCCTCTGCCAGAGTCCTGGTGCTGACTATGTCACCCTTGTGCTGATGGAGCGCCTTCAAAAGCGCCGTAGTAAAGGTACTTGACGATCCGAGTCCCGTACCCGCAGGGATATCGGCCATGGAGCATATCTCCAGTGAGCAGTCGTCGGAGATCCCCAGCTTTTTCATCGTTTCCCTGAATATGGCATGTCTTATCCCGCCTACACTGTCGGTCTCCTCATAGTCGGAATACTTGAGCATGATCTTTCCTTCGAAGTTTTTATGAAGGATGATATATACGTATTTATCGATGGCGGCTGATATAAGGAATCCGCCTCTCTTTTCATAGTAAGAAGGAAGATCCGTTCCCCCTCCTCCCAGCGATATCCTCAGAGGACTTCTTGCGATTATCATCTTTTGACCCGGACTGCCTTTCCTTTATTCAGATCAGAGCGCATTTACGAGCAGATGCCAGACTATCCCCTGATAACCCTCGGCGTGAGGCGTTATCCGGCTTTCGTCCACCACCGGTATGAGCACGCAGGCATCACTTACCTGCTTTGAATATCCGCCGTCTCTCGAAACTATCGACATGACCTTTGCCCCGCGCTCCTTTGCAAGCTTTAATGCCGATACTATGTTAGGACTCGCGTGATCGTTTCCTCCTCCTACCGAAAGCACCATCACGGCATCCTTTTCATTGATATGAGAGATCTTAAGCCATTCAGTGAATGTCGTATCCCAGCCCTCGTCATTGGTACGGGCGGTGAGCTCGGAAACGTTATCCGTGGGAGCATAAGTCTCGATCCCGCCGATCTTGCGGAAATCGTTGACCGCATGGGATGCATTGGCCGCCGAGCCGCCGACTCCGAGAATAAAAAGCCTCCCCTGGTCCGCCTTTATCTTTCTCAGGATCTCCACGGCCTTGCCGATCTCCTCCTTTGAAAGACTGCGCGCGATCTCTTCGGTCTCCTTCAAGTAATTTGCTATATATCCTGCTGTGTCCATTTCGTCCCCTCTGAATATTATGTAAACCTATGCCGTTATAGCATCTATTCCAGTATCCACTCGTTTTCCATTATATATTCCACCGTCTTTACCACGGCCTGTTCGATCGTGTATTTCGGTTTCCAGCCCAAAGCCCTGACCTTTTTGGTATCAAGATAGATAAATGGGTTATCTCCGATCCAGCCCTTGTTGCCTCCGGAGTAGGATAGCTCCGGCGTTACTCCCATGCGCCCGGTTATCCAGCGGATGGAATCGTTCACCTCGCAGTATTCGTCCGTCCCGAGGTTAAAGATATTTATCTTCTCTTTGCACTTATCTATGACCGTCAGTATGGCATCAAGACAGTCCCCGACGTAAAGATATGATTTCTTCTGATGCCCGTCTCCGAGCACGTACAGCTTATTCGGATCGTCCTTCAGCTTCTTGTAGAAATCATATACATGACCGTGGGGATACCTCTCTCCGAGGATCGAGACGAACCTGAAGATATAGCCCTGAAAATCATATCCCTCGCAATAAGACTCGATCATTCCCTCTCCCGCAAGCTTTGATGCCGCATACAGGGAAGTCTGCACCGGAAAAGGCGCATCCTCCGGCGTGGGGATCACTTCACTCTCACCGTATACCGAACCCGTGGAAGAAAAGCCGATCCTCTTCACCCCGTTCTTCCTCATGGCCTCAAGGACCCTCGCCGTGTTGACCGTATTCTGCTCGAGATCCTTAAGGGGATGCTCGAGTCCCCGCCGCACATCCGCGTTTGCCGCAAAATGAAAGACAAAATCCACGCCCTTCATCGCCTCTGACAGAGTGTCCTCATCCTCAAGCCTTGCCTCCACAAGATTAAAATCCGGATTCTTCGAAGCCTCCTCCAGATATTCCCTGTGTCCGGTGATAAACCCGTCATAGACCGTGACCTTATGTCCTAAGCTCAAAAGTCTGTCCGTCATGTTGGAGCCTATAAAGCCCGCTCCTCCCGTAACCAAAAAATGCATTCCGCATCCTCCACGATAGAAATCTCAAAATTGTATCAAGGCGTTAAAAGAACCGGTCGGTAAAAACACGCCCATTAAGTGGTTAATTATACCATATATTCCGTTATATGACCACTTCTTTAACTAGATATTGATTTTACCCCTGTCTCGCAGGGTCTGTTTGCAGTATTATGTCAACCAATTTGGAATATGGCCCCGACCTGCCGCCTGCAGTCTCCGGAGCCTTCGGGCTTATCCTTCCTTCCATTACATCCTTCATGAGTCCGGCCAGAGCCTCGGGATCGAACGGCGCAAAGAAGTAGGCATTTTCATATCCTTCGAGCACTTCCCTTGCAAATTCCGTATCCGCCGCGATTATGGGATTTCCGAACTGTCTTGCCTCGGCAAGGGGCATACCGAAGGTTTCGATATATGAAGGGAATAAGAGAGTGCTCCGGTTATAATGCGCAAATACCTCTTCCCTCGGGATCACCCTGTCCTTTGTATAGAGGACTTCGGGGAAATACCCCCGCTCCTTAAGGATCGCGCATGCCCTGTCGATGACGTCATGGTTCTTATACGGCAGATCGCTCGCCGGATAAAAAAAGCTTCCGCTTTGGAATTCACCGGGAGAGACGTACTCCGAAAGCGACGGGATAACGGGAGGCGCCGTTTCGACCCTGTCTCCCGGTATGCCTGCATCCCTCAAAAGAGCCGCTCTCATCCACCCGGTCTGTACCACGCACCTGTCGGCGCGTTTAGCGGAAGCGATTATGAGCTTATGATAGAATTTTTGATATAAGGCCTGTTCTCTCTCGTTTTTCTTAAAAAGCGAGAAGCGTTTTTCTCTTTGGAAACCCACAGGCTGATGGATATACACAACCTGACCGGTCCCGTTCTTTATCCCGCGGGGCAGCATATTCTCAAGACTGAAGACGATATCCGGAGCTAATCCGTTGATCCATTTTCCGCCGTTCATAAGTTCAAAGCGAAGTCTGGCGGCCTGAGACGACTTCACATCGTCCCGCACTATCACACTGATACCGCGCTCCGGCACGGGCTCAAGTATTCCGTGCACCCCGGTGACGAAAGTCCAGTGATCCCTTCTCCCGGCACTATCCGGATCATTCGTGAGATCATTTGCGGGATCATTAAGGCCGTCTCTTATATAACCGTAAAAATCCTCCAGAACCGAGAGCGCCCCGGTCTTGGAGGCAGCGATGTCAAGCACCAGGATCTCAGCCATCGGGAAATGCTCCCTCCGTGCATGACACATTATATTTGGTTGACATAACTTTCATCGTTTCAGCCATACGGTCTCGTTTACTATCTTGGTATAGCTTTGTATTATCTTTATCACCTTTACCGAAACATTGCCGTCTGCATAGTCCTCTGCCTCGACGTAAGGCTCATGCGCTTCATGCATCGCGGTTGCAAGCTCTACAGCCTGCTCCACATCAGCGGACTTTATCCCGCCTATGATGACCGACCCCTTGTCAAGCACCTCGGGTCTTTCGGTAGAGGTCCGGATGAGCACTGCCGGGAAATCCATCATCGCTGATTCCTCGGAGAGCGTCCCCGAGTCGGAAAGCACACAGAAAGCGTTTTTCTGGAGCTTATTGTAATCAAAATACCCGAAAGGCTTTAAGTTCTTAACCCTCTTATCAAAAACAAAGCCTCTGCGGTCAATGAACTTCTGGGATCTCGGATGCGTGGAATATATCACGGGCATATCGTATTTTTCGGCGATATGATTGATCGAATTCATAAGCTCCATGAAGTTATCCTCTATATCGATGTTCTCCTCCCTGTGGGCGGAAACGAGGATATAACCCGAAGGCTTGAGTGAAAGTCTGTCCAGGATATCGGACGCCTCGATCTTCTCCCTGTTACTGTTCAGGACTTCCTTCATCGGAGAGCCGGTAACAAAGACCGTCTTGCCGTCTATGCCCTCGGACAGCAGATATCTTCTTGAATGCTCGGTATACGGCATGTTTATATCCGATATGTGATCGACGATCTTGCGGTTGATCATTTCGGATACGTTCCAGTCCCAGCAGCGGTTTCCCGCTTCCATATGAAAGATCGGGATCTTCAGCCGCTTTGCGGATATCGCGGCAAGCGCCGAGTTCGTGTCTCCGAGGATGAGTACCGCGTCGGGCTTCACCTCATTCATGAGCCCGTATGACTTTGCAATGATATTTCCCATGGTCTCACCGAGATCGGCTCCCACGGCTTCGAGATAATGATCGGGGGCCTTGAGTCCCAGATCGTCAAAGAATACCTGATTCAGGGCATGATCATAATTCTGTCCCGTATGCACGAGAATATGATCAAAGTACCGGTCGGCGCATTTCATGACTTCCGAAAGCCTTATTATCTCCGGCCGGGTGCCGAGTACGGTCATCAGCTTAAGCTTGTTCATTTTCCTTATCTCCCGTGTTTTCTATTCTCCGTCGGCCGATCCGCCGGCATTACACATTTTCCCTGTATGTATCGGGACGGGCAGGATCAAAGATCTCCGAAGCCCACATCAGTGTCACCATATCGGTATCGCCCTCGTTTATTATGCAGTGCACATATCCGGTCGGGATATCCACGACTTCGAGCTCGTCTCCGGTAACATGGTATTCTATCACCTTGTCGTCTCCTATCCTGCGGAACCGGATCAGTCCCTTTCCCTGCACAACAAGAAATTTTTCATTCTTGCTGTCATGCCAGTGCTGTCCTTTTATCATTCCCGGATGACTTATGTTAACCGAAACCTGTCCTCTGTCGGCGGTACGGATAAACTCGGTGAATGAGCCTCTTTGATCCGTTTTCATCTTCAGTTTGTATGAAAATGCATCCTCGGGAAGAAAACTGAGGTATGTGGAATAAAGCTTTGAGACCAGTGGATCCGACAGCTGAGGGACATTGAGACTCTCCCTCATTTCAGGAAAGCTTTGTATGACTTCCGCGATGTGGCCGAGCTTTGTCTCATATATGGGACATCTCAGCCCGGTATGCTCCTGCCACAGGCCTTCCACGCTTTCTCCGCCCGTGATGGCCGACAGATCGTCGATAAACTCGGAGACAACATCGTCTATGTATACGAGCCTCATCTCGTGTTCCGGATCGTTCACCGTTATGGGAAGATCCCGGGCCACATTGTGACAGAAAGTCGCGACCGCTGAATTGTAATCCGGTCTTGACCACTTCCCGAAGACATTCGGCATCCGGTATATGAGGACAGGCGCGCCCGTCCTGAGTCCATGTCTGTAGACCGCCTCTTCGGCCTTCTGTTTGGATAGTCCGTATATATTGCCGGGATCAGGTGACTCTGCCTGTGTTGAGGAGCTTATGATGACGGGACAGTTATTCCCTGCCTCCTCCAGATACGACATAAGGCGCTTTGTAAGGTCGGTATTTCCGGTCCGGAACTCCTCCTCGTTACGGGGGCGGTTGATCCCCGCCAGATGGAACACGAAATCCGCCTCGTCGCAGTAGCCCTTAAGATCCTCTTCCGTGTTTTCACGCACATATTCGCATATATCTCCGTAACCTTCGTTCCGGAGTCGTTTTATCAGATTTTTACCTATAAAGCCGTGTGCACCGGTTACAAGTATCTTCATCTTCCGGCTACTCCAGTTCGAATTCCCTCAGGCGTTCATGGATGTAATCCAGTTTCAGAAGCTTCTCCTTCACACCGTTCACGTCAAGCTGCTCGGTGTTGTCGGAATTAAAGGTCGTAACGGAATCATCCCTTATCGAACCCTGGGTGAAGAATTTATCATAGTTAAGATCGCGGTTATCCGCAGGGACCCGGAAAAATCCGCCCTCATCCACCGCCTTTATCCTCTCCTCCGAGGTGAGCAGTGTTTCAGCCATCTTTTCGCCGTGCCTGATCCCTATCACCTTTATCTCTCTGTCCGACCTGAAAAGCTCCTTTACAGCCCGGGCGAGAGTTTCTATCGTGCAGGCCGGAGCCTTCTGGACGAAGATATCCCCGGCATGGGCATGGTCAAACGCATATATTACAAGCTCGACGGCCTCCTCGAGAGACATCACGAATCTCGTCATCTTGGGCTCGGTGACGGTGATAGGCTTACCGTCCCTTATCTGATCGATGAAAAGAGGTACTACCGACCCGCGCGAGCAGAGCACGTTTCCGTATCTTGTCCCGCAGATGAGCGTCTTGTCTTCGTCCACGGTACGGCTCTTTGCCACAAACACCTTTTCCATCATGGCCTTCGAGATCCCCATGGCATTGATGGGATAAGCCGCTTTATCAGTCGAAAGGCAGACCACCTTCTTAACCCCGTTATGTATCGCGGCGGTCAGCACGTTTTCGGTCCCGATCACGTTGGTCCGTACCGCTTCCATGGGAAAGAACTCACATGAAGGCACCTGTTTCAGGGCCGCTGCCGCAAATATATAGTCAACCCCGTAGGTGGCTTCCTCGATAGAGCCGTAATCCCTGACATTGCCTATATAATATTTGATCTTGGGATCGTTATAGAAATGCCGCATATCATCCTGCTTTTTTTCATCTCTGGAAAATATGCGTATCTCCTTTATGCCGGTATTCAAAAACCTGTTCAGCACCGCTGTTCCGAAAGACCCGGTCCCTCCGGTGATGAGCAGTGTTTTTCCGTCAAATTTGCTGTCGTTCATATGGATAGATCGGGCAGATCCCCCGACACTCCTTTCATGATCATTTATCTGTAAATTATAACATCAATCCTCATGTTACACCACTTCGCCTTTTTACAGTGGATTCACCCCCGATAAGCCCTTTCAAGGATATCGACCGATACTCCGACATTAAAGTATCTTTCGAAGTATTTCCTTCCTTTCAGCCCGAGCTCTGCAAGACGCTCCCTGTCAGCCTTGAGCTTCCTTATCCCGCTCACGAATTCCTCCGGATCTCCGGCCTTCACCGCATATCCGCATCCTGCCTCCTCCGTGATGAGGGTATCTATGTCCGTAGCTTCGTCCACGACCGCAAGCACCGGCTTTGCCTTTTGCATATAGGAAAGAAGTCTTGAAGGAAAATTTGGTATTGTAAAATCCGCGGAGAGACTTATCAGTCCCGCATCGGCGTTATTGAGTAGCTGCTCGTATTCCTCTCTCGGAAGCCGGTGCCTGTAGGAGAAATTTCCCGGCTTCTCCCTTTTTATGAAGTCCTCGATCTTTCCGCTTTCCGAACCGTCCCCTACGAAGAAGAAAAATACATCATTAAGCTCTGCCCTGTTCCCGCACGCCTTTATTCCCGCGATAAGACCCTCAATGTCCTGCGGTCTTCCCATATTGCCTCCGAAGACGATGCGAAGCCTGCCGTCATCCTGCTTTTTCGGCGTTTCCGTAAGTTCGGACACCGCTGCGGTATTGGGGAAATATTCAAGTTTTTCATCCGGGATCTCGGGGTCATGCTTCTTTATATATTCGACATTTGCTTCCGACATGCATCCTATCCTGTCGGAATACTGGTAAAGCTGTTTCTCCATCTGCCTGTAATATCTGTAGATGAGGCCCGTACCGGAAAACATCCCGAGGTCGACCGCATTTTGAGGGAATATATCCTTGAGCATCAGATATCTCACGGCGCTCTTATAGTGCTTCTTGCAGTATTTAAGTACCGACGAGAGGGTGATCGGCGGCGTGGGATAAGCGATCACGTCAAAGGTCTCGCCGCCGAAACCGTCCTTAAGGATCTGCTTCATCCTTCCGGGGATCGACATCTGGATCAGGGCTTTCTTCACACTTCCTGCCCCGAACTGATCCTGAAGAGGCATATATACCGTTTTTATTCCCTCCACATCGACGACCCCGAGCGGTTTATCGGAAGCGGTGGTTCCCGCGATCAGAGAGACCGCGTGCCCCCTGTCCCGGCATTCCCTGACCAGGTCAAGGTAGATCGTGGAGCTGTCAAAATCAAAGATCTGAAACAAAAACAATATGCGCATATTATTTTCCCGAATTCCTCTCCCAGAATATCCCGTCCTTATAGCCTTGTATCGAACCGTCCTTTTCAGCCATCTCGAGTCTTTTTTCGGCCCACACGCAAAACCGGGGGTTCTTTTCTATCCCCAGATAGTGCCTCCCGAGCTTCTTTGCGGTCACCGAGGTGGAACCCGAGCCTAAAAAAGGATCGAATACAAGATCGCCGGGGTTTGAGCTTGCAAGTATGAGCTTTGCGAGAAGCTTTTCCGGCTTCTGCGTCGGATGAAGCGTATTCTCGGGCATCGACCAGTACGGCACCGAAATATCGTCCCAGAAGTTCGAAGGATGGGTGTTCCTGAAATTGCCCTCGTCCGTTTCTTCCCAGTCCTTGGGTTTCCCGTCCACCCTGTAGGGCGCCCTGACCCGGCGTCTTACCTTCACCGCATCCAGATTAAACGTATATTCGTCCGATCTGACCGCAAACCAGATATCCTCCATGCAGTTTTTCCAGTTATTGTTAGCGCCGCGGCCTTTTTCCCGCTGCCAGGTGATGCGGTTCTTTATCTTAAAGCTCTCTCCGAGAGCCTGATATATGATCGGACCGGATTTCCAGTCACAGCAGACATAAATGCTCCCGTCCTGCTTCAGGATCCTTCGCGCCATCGAAATCCACTGCACGGTATATGCAAAGTAATCATTGTCCGAAAGCCTTCTGAAGCTCTCATCCCCGAAATCCTTATCCATATTATAGGGCGGATCCGCGATAATAAGATCGGCAAGATCCCCGGGGAGCGCTTCCATGATCTCGATACAGTCTCCGATGACAGTTTTATCGGTGAGCAGATCCGGATCGTTTATTACCGGGCCGGGCTTCTTCTTTTTACTCCCGCTTCCGGTACAGTCAATGCATCTTTCCAGATACTCCCTGCCTTCTTCGACTCCGATATCTATGGTTTTGTTCCTCTGCGACTTCATCGGGCCTCCAAAAGCCCCTGTCAGCCCTGCAGTCTTTGGATCAAAGCATAGATCGCTTCGGCGCTGTTAAAATTCGCCGGAACTATCTCGGCTGCCGGTATGGAAATGTCATATTCATCGTCAAGTGTGCTGATAAGCTGGATGATGTCGAACGAAGTGAGGATCTTTCCGTCTATAAGATCCTTTGTGTTCTCAAAATCAACATCATCCCTTACATCCTCAAGCAGTTTAATAAGTTCTTCCATCTTGCTGTTCTCCTTATCTCCCCGTAAAACCGGGGCTTTACATTATCCTATGGTTCATTGTACCTGTATCTTCCCTGCGGCGTCAAAACATATGCCGTTCTTTTTTACCGGAGGATACGGTATGCGATGTTTTTCATCATGTGCACGATGATCCCGTTATCGTTTGCAAGCGTCTGCGGCAGCGTCGGGACCCTGTCATACAGTATCTGCTGGTATTCCATGAAGGCATCCCTGAAATCGGTTATCTCGATGGAATAAACACACGCGCCTCCGTAACGGGAGTAGGTTATCCCGGTGACGACTCCGCCAAAAGTCACCGGATCCCCGTCCCTTGTGATCGTTATATCGACCCGGTCTCCGATATTTAAGTCCCGGTTCTCGTCAAGATATACCTTTATGCTGTGTTCCGTCATCAGAGTCGTTACGCCCTCATCCACGATATCGGTTCCGTCATCAGAGGCTTTTTTCACTTTCACGAACTCAGCGTCCTTGACAAGGACATCCTCCTTGTCACTGTCCCTTCCATCTATGAGAAAGACCGACATGAGGAGAAAATAAGTGTTTCTTATAAGCCAGAACAGCAGGACCGCCACGCCCAGAGCCTTTATGACCGTAAAGACATAGATCGAGCGGATTATCCCGATGACCGAAAGCGCGATCAGCACTAAAAACGGTATCATCGACCTGATATCGGCTCCGTGCCGCTTGTCGCTCTTTCCCTTATCCGTGACCTCAAAAACCTTTGCGGATATCCCGAGAGCTTCTTTTATCACCGGCATGAAAAGATGGGGCATCACGCTCGTCTCATATATGCCGCTCCATTTCAGCGAAACCGCGTTTCCGCTGAATACCCTCAGGCAGATATCCTGCATTATGAACATGGGAAACCAGTACATCATGAGATCCAGCCATCCGCACTTAAACACCGGGATCGCAAAGGTGGCAAATAATAAAGGCGAAATAAGGTAGATCATGTTCTTGATCGGAGAATACCAGTAAATGACCGAACTCCAGTAGCTTGCCCTTTGCGAAAACGTAAGTCCCGGGCGGGTAAGAAGATGCAGCTGCCGGGCGGTGGCTATGACTCCCCTTCCCCAGCGTTTACGCTGCTGTATATGTTCCTTATAGGTGTACGGCGTCATGCCGCTCGCAAGAGGCTCGGGGAGCGCAAGGCTCACAAAACCCGCCGATTCTATAAGCAGGCCTGTGGCAAAATCCTCAGTGATGGACTCAGTATAAAACCCTCCGATCGCATCCAGGGCCTCCCTGGATATGACCGTATTTGATCCGCCGTAGATAACGCTGTTGGAACCGGTCTTCGCTACCTCTATGGTACGGTAAAAGAAATCCTGCTCGTTCGGTGTGTTTGTCTCCGCATATAGCGCATGCTGGAATACATCCGGAGTATAGAAGCTCTGCGGCGTCTGGAGCAGTCCGAGCCTGATCCGGTCATCTTCGGGTCTTTCCTCCGAAAGCTTTTTGGCATTTACGAAATACGGGATCGTCGCCAGCAGGAAATTACTGCGGGGGATCATGTCCGCATCAAGCGTAATAACATAAGGAGCGGATGTAAGACCGAGCGCATGATTCAGGTTTCCCGCCTTTGCGCCCTTATTATCCGGACGGTCGAAATATCCGACGCCCATGTTTTCGGCAAGCTTTCTTATCTCCGCCCTCCTGTTGTCATCGCAAAGCCAGATATGCACCTTTGACTTATCCGGATATTTCAGGTGAAGACAACCGTTAACGGTCTTGCTCAAAAGGTCTGCCGGCTCGTTATAGGTTGCGATGAAGATATCCACATCGGGAAATTCATCATCCGCGATCTCCGGCAGGGGATGCCTGCGCATTTTCATCAGATTTCGATAGAGGATTACCGACTCGATCAAACCGAGGACCTCAACGATGAGCAGAAGGATGTTTCCGCCGATCGCAAGCGCTCCGGACCCGAAGGGTATTGAAAACCTTATACGCCATGTGATATACAGAAGCGAAAAGAACAGGCTTAAGATGATGACTCCCCTATATAACAGCTGCTGCAGGATCTCCTTTTTGGTGAGGCCGCTTTCCTTCCCAAACAGATCGTCATAGGTATGGACTCCCTTTTTCCTTTTCAGGGTAAGATACTCTACTACGGCCGAGCAAATGAGCAGAAAGATCAGCACGCCCAAAGCCATTACGGGCCAGGCTTTGGCGACATTGAGATTTTCCGTTTCGAAAGGATTCACAAGCCAGGCAGGAAGCTTTGAACGCCCTGTTGTTTCAGGGGCTACCTGTATGCTCCTGGGATCCTCACCCTGCAGCAGGCTTCTCACCCACAATCCCGTTCTCGTAAGATCCTGATCGGTTATCGGATTAACAGGGTCATACTTCGGAAGAAGAAGCGCCGAGGTCTCATTTTTATTTGAGAAGCTCCATACCGTATAGCTGATCTTGAAATCATCCATAAGCGAGAACCATGAGGCCGCGGAGTCAAAGTCGGCTTCCCCGTCCCCGCTCGCCTCCGACAGTCCGCATTCCGTGACAAACACGGGAAGTCCCTGACTGTTTGCGGTAATAAGCTCTCTCCTCAGATCCTCCCTGTGGGTTCCGGCATAGAAATGGAGAGCGTACATTATATTGTCAAACTCCAGGATATTTCTCGCTGCGGTAGTCAGATTCTTGCTGTAATCCGGCGTTCCGACGACGATGACGCTGTCCGGGCTGTATCCTCTGATGAGAGGTATGACCTGGTAAGCATAATCACGTATATCCGACCAGGTGGTCTCCCCGTTCGGCTCATTGCATATCTCATATATGACATTGGGAACATCCGCATACTCCGCACAAAGTGTATCGAACATATCCTTCGCTTCTTCGATATGTATATTGGGATCCTTATCCTCAAGGATATGCCAGTCAAGTAACACATACATATCCTCCGCGATGGCTGTATCGATCGCTTTTCTCGCAAGCGTCAGGCATTCCTCCCGTTTTTTTACATATTCCTCGGAATAGACCGGTACCCTGATGAGGTTTGCCTCCCATTCCTGTGAGACCTGCCTGAAACAGTTCGCATTGATGAAATCGGGATACCAGGTGATACCATGCAAACTGACTCCCTTAAGGATGACCTCCTCGCCGCTCTCGTCAACCAGCTTCGTTCCCTTTACCGAAAGCCGGCCGTTTTCCGAAGGTCTGGGAAATATCTCCTCCTCTGTAGTCTCTGCCTCTCCCGCATAGGAAAAAACACCGGAACCGCCGACAAGAGCCCCTGCCAGTAATATGATCATTATCAGTTTAAGGCATCTCATCCATGATATCTTCTTATCCATAATAAACGCTCCATGATATCATCATATTCAAAATAACTTCCTGTCTTTTCACAACTCCGCCAGTGCTTTCCGGTCTATCTTGCCGTTCTTGTTCATCGGCATCGATTCCACCTGTACGGTCCTGCCGGGAACCATGTACTGGGGAAGCCTTCTCTGCAGATTTTCCGTAACATCCTTTTTGTCGATGCTTCCCGTATAATAAAGCAGTATCTTTTTCTTCTTCTGATCATACAGACAGCAGGCTCTGGTGACTCCGTCCAGTGCCATGGCGGAAACCTCGATCTCACCGAGCTCTATCCTCTGCCCCATATGCTTGATCTGAAAATCCTTTCTGGAAACATAGACGAGATTACCGTCCTCATCGTATTTTCCGATATCTCCCGTCCGGTATATCCTCTCATAAAACCGGTCGTTGAGCGGATTCTGCACGAAAGACTGCGCCGTCTTTTCCGCATCCCTGTAATAACCGAGCGCCAGACAGGAGCCTCCGACGCAGATCTCCCCTTCCTCTCCCGCCTTTGAAACAAGTCGGTCATCCTCATCAAGCAAAAACACTTTTTCATTTGCGAAAGGGATCCCCGCCGGTATTGCTTCATCCTTTCCATATTCACGGTCAAGGATATGATAAGTACAGTTGCAGGTGATCTCCGTAGGTCCGTATAGGTTTACATAAGTCGCATCCGGGAGAAAGGTCTTCCATTTGTTCAGATGCTTGACCGGCATCACCTCACCGCTGAACATGACCTTGTCTATCTTCTCCGGAAGCCTGTATTCAAGCCCGTTCATGATGGAAACAAAGCACATCGCGGAAACCGCCCATATAAGGGTAGTGACACCGTTGTCCGCCAGATAATCCATGAGCACGGAAGGATTTGAGAAATACTCTCTCGGTATAAGCTGTACGGTAGCGCCCGTATAAAGTCCGCTGTAGATGTCCTTAACGGAAACATCAAAGTCGAAGGGCGCCTGATTAGCGATGACATCGTTATCATTAATCCCGAAAACCCGTGTGAATTCCGTTATAAAATCGATCACCGAAGCATGGCCTACCGCCACTCCCTTAGGGGTACCGGTACTCCCGCTGGTGAAGTTTACATAAAGTGGCATCAGATCATAACATCCCTCCCCGGATGCTCCGGCCGCTCCTGCTGCTCCGACCGCTCCGTCCGATACGGCCGCTCCGCCGCCGCCGTCACAAGCCTCCGCAAGTCTCATAAGTTCCGATATCAGGATCACTTCCGGTTTTGCCTTATCTGCTGCATCGCCACTCTCTGCAGCGCCACTCTCTGCAGCGCTGCCATCAAAAGCGCCGTCCTCCAAAGCGCCCGCCTTTCCGAAGCCGCCTTCCTTTAACGCCGCCGTCAGATTCTCGCGGTCCTCCTCGTCGGTTATTATCAGACACGGTCTCAATACCGATATGACACTTGCCGCTCTCTCCGCCGG
Source organism: Lachnospiraceae bacterium (assembly GCA_024699045.1). GTDB lineage: Bacteria > Bacillota > Clostridia > Lachnospirales > Lachnospiraceae > NK4A144. The sequence continues at coordinate 14,676 of JAILQK010000168.1, forward strand.
CTGTCTCACATCGATGAAGCTGTAAAATCCGCCCGCAAGGATCGTCCCGAACATGGCGCAAACCGCATCCACGCTCTTTTCCATATAAAAGCCGACGCCGCTTTCCGGACCGACCGCCGCGGTCACCTCTCCCTTTGCAAGCAGAGCCGCGATCCTTTTTACTTTGTCATACAGCTCCCCGAAGGTGATGCTTTTACCGGGATCCCCGAAAGCTTTTTTATCCGGAAACCTTGCTGCGCTCCTTTCGAGCATGTCGATCACATTGGTCATATCATCCACTCCTTTTACTTTGGCTCCGCCGCCTGAGAGAGTTTCTCCCCGTTTTCCTTAAGGACCCGGATAAGCTCCTTCGTATACTCTCTTCTGCCCGCCGCCGACATATGGTTCATATCCTCGAAATAGTCCGCCTCATGACTGTCAAAATCCACATCGGAGGCCAGTATATAAGGGGCCTCGTTTTCATCCAGAAGCTTTATGAACTGCCCGCGGAATCTTTCAAAGGCCGGATCCTCCTGAAGCCTGTAATAACAAGGGCTCTCAAGGAAGACAAACGGCTGACCGTCTCTTTTGCATTCCTCGATTATATCGATCACCGCATCGGCCTGGGCCGGGACGAGCTCCTTCCCGGAAATATCAAATTCCTCATTTTCAAGCCATTCCGCTCCCGGGGAAACACTTTCGTCAGTCTTGGCTCCCTTATAATATCTGGTGGAATAAAATCTTTCCGTTATGGGAAAAGTGATAAGGTCGTCCATCCCCGAAGTGACAAAATACTCATAAAACATTGAAAAATCCGTGTTTCCGGCTTCATACATGCTCTGCCAGAGGGCCGTTTTTCCCGGAAAGCTGAGATCCCATATCACCCGCGAATCGGAAAGTGCGACCTCCTGGGTGATCATCATGGGGCCCAGTTCAAAGACCATAAGTCCGTATTCATTGTCAGACCGTTTCTTTATCTCCTCATACTGGATCGCCGTGGCCACAAGCTGGTTTCCTCCGTACGAGATGTCATAGACCCTTCCGTCATATGCTTCATCCATCATGGGCATATCAACATTTGCCCTGAAGGTTGATGAGCCGATAAAGAGCACGTCAAGATCGCCGGTATTGACGGCGTCCCTTATGCCCCGGTTCTGTATGGGCATTTCACACGAATATACATTTTTGAAAGCTACCGCAGAAGCTGTGATGAGCAATGCCACGGCAAGCGTGATGATCACTTTTTTCATGTTTATTATAATATTATCATATTATTATTGTATTTTTTATTTCTTAAAACCCCGGCTTGATCCGCTATGATACACCCTGCCCACAATGGCTGGATCGATATGTCGCCCCACAATGGCTTACTCAACATGTCGGCCCGGCATGCCGGCTCAAAACGCCTGATACATAAAGTTTGACTTTCCCGCCACTCCGAAGAGCGCTATCCCCACGATCATCAAAAGCGCATATACATACCGGTGTCCGGTAAAAGCCTTTTCATCCTTTTCCTTCGCGTATTCAACGACAAACTGAGCCACAACGAGCACCAGTATTATCAAAACGGAAGCTGCCGCCTGATTCCCGTTGCCGAAAGGCGTCATGGCTGCGGCGATCGTCGCGCCGTTGATCCGCGTATCCGTAAAGATGTTCTTAAATATCGCGACCGTATCCGAAAAGCTCTCCGACCGGTATATTATCTCACCGAAGCTCAAAAAGATCAGCGTCCTCACGACCTGAAAGGCTTTCACGAACCTGTTTTCGGGATTCCAGTGGATCTTTGCGTTAAACTTCTTTACATAGGACTGCGTACAGAAGGAAACGAGCATGATGAATGCAAAATAGATACCCCATCCGAGATAGGAGGACCTGGCCCCGTGCCAGACTCCCGTCACGATCCATACGATAACAGTCGGCACTATCAGTCTTAAGGTTCCCTTCTTAGCCTTGGGAAATGCCTTGCTCAGAATGTTCGCAACCTTTTTGTTCCATTTTGTCGTTACGCTCGGCATGAAGAGGTGTGTATTGAACCATTCGTTCAGCGAGATATGCCATCTGCGCCAGTACTCCGGTATGCTCTTTGAAAAATAAGGCCGTCTGAAGTTTTCTTTAAGCCTGATCCCAAGCATATCCGACACGCCGCATACTATATCCATATAGCCGGAGAAATCAGCATACATCTCCACGAGATAGAATAATGTGGCGACTATGAGCGTCAGTCCTCCGTAACCTCCCGGCGAAGAATAGACCGTATCGATATAAAACCCTACTCTCCCCGCGATCACAAGCTTTTTGAACACCCCTATGATGATGCGGTATCCACCGGTCTTGATCCTCTGAAAGTCAAAAGGATGGTATGCGGTAAGCTGCTCCTGCATCTCCTGATATGTCCCTATAGGACCCTGTGTCAGCTGGGGAAAATAAGAGATGAAAAGCGCGTAATGCCAGATATTGTCGCTGGGCTTTATCTTTTTATCGTAGCAGTCATGCGCGTAGCCCAGGGTCATAAATGTATAAAACGAGATCCCAAGCGGCGCGATCAGATCATGTATCCCGAAGTTCACACTGTACTTGAATATGATCAAAAGCCCCAGATTTATGACGATGGTCCAGATAAAGTGAGACTTCACGGGATTTTTCATCAGGTACCAGGTAGAAACGATCGATATGATGATGAAGATTATGTAAACCGGATTCGCACATAAATAAAAGAAAGCGCTACCGATCAGCAGCACCTTCCACTGATGCTTCGCGCCTGCACGGTAGTAAATGACCAGCAGGCAGAGCATGAATATCAAAAAAGGCAGTGAGATGAGACTCATGCACTGTCTCCGGCTCTTACGATACCAGGCTCGTATGTGTTGGATTTTATGATGTGATTTATGTAAATCAAACTGTTCTAACCTCTCCTCTCCCGCAAGCCCTGTCTTTTCTTACGGAAGCAATGTATTCTCTCGCGGAAGCCATATCTTTTCTCAGGGTGTCATATCAGTTTCCCGTGTCTATATCCGGATTTTATGTCAACTATTTTCCGTGCCCTGATCTATAAATTATGTTAACCAAATCCTCCGGGCGCCCATCTATGATTTATGTAAACCTGATCCCCCGTGTTCATCAACTATCGACACGATATCCTTCAGGCTTTCTATCCTCCAGGTCTCATGGATATCGTCAAGATATTCCCTGTTATGATATATCCCGTTCTCGCGGATTATCCGCGCCGTCCTCACCGGAAGGTCCGCCGCTATATGAAAATCCTTGGCCGGATTGTCTCCCACATATATCATCTCCGAAGGGTTGACCCCAAGCCTTTCCGCTATCTCCTTAAAGCCTCTGGGATCCGGTTTCCTGTATTTTGTCCCGCCGAATTCATCGGTCAGTATGATCTCGTCGAACCACCTGTGCGCATCCTCAAAAGAAGCCTCCGGATCGCCATCCATTATCCGCACCGCCGACTTAAGCTTATTCTTCTGTCGTTTTGGGTCTCCGTCGGAGATGATCCCCGTAAGGATCCCCCTTTCCTTTAAGGCCCTGAGGGTTTCCGGCGCATCCCCATAGAAGCTCATGTCCGCAGGATGATCCCTGTAGGCGATTATAAGCTCCTGCAGCTCCTCCTCGCTATACTTTTCCCCGTAGGAATCAAAGAGCCTGTTGAAGGCGCGCGAATAAGTCTCCCTCGAAAGCTCCCAAAGTCTTGCCTCCACCTCTTCCGGCGTATGTGAAAGCCTTGACGCAAGGCGTTCCGACATATAATGATATCCGCTTTTGACAAACTCATATTCGGACATGAGCGTATCATCCAGATCAAATATCACCGCTTTTATCATCCCGTCGTTACTCATATCTCATCCGGCTTATCCCGTCGTTATTCATATCGCTTCCGGCTTATCCCGTCGTTACTCATATCTCTTCCGGCTCATCGTCCTCGTTGAGCATGATCGATGCGTCGAACCTGAGGAAGGTTATATTCTCGCGGAAATCCTCTCTTCTGTGAAGCTCCTCCCCCCGGAGCAGCCGGTAGAGATTCTCGCACGAATCGGCCCCCGCCATTATCGACATCGGTGCGCCTCCCCCAAACCTCGGATTGATCTCTATATATTCTATCCCCCTGTCGGTCCTCATGCACTGTATCGTTATGTGGCCGACAGCCTTAAGCTCCGTAAGGAGCCTCGTAACATCCTCTATTATCTCCGCATCCCTTACTATGCGGCCCTTCGCGATCTCGCCGCTCCTCGTCGCTATCCTTATGCGCGGGACCACGGTTATTATGCGGCCGTTAAGATCAAGGAAACAGTCTACCGTGTACTCCGTCCCCTCCATGAAATCCTGTATGATGTATTTCCCGTCTCCTATGAGCTCCTTGAAGGTATCGATCTCCTCCCTGCTCTCCGCCTTGAAGGCATTTATCGAAGAGGAGCCGTCAAGCGGCTTGATGAATAAGGGATATTCCACATTTCCCGACTCGATATCCTGATCCGACACCATGCTGGGAACAAGGAATCCATGCTCCTCGAGCCACCTCTGCGTATTGGTCTTGTCCCTGCAGATCTTTATCACATCAAGCTCCGAGATGAGAACCTTCGCTTTGGTCCTTCCTTCGATCTGGTCCCGTCTTTCGGCAAGCAGCAGAAGCTCGGTATCTATCGTTGGCACGATCAGAGAGACATCGTGACGGTTGCATATATCGATGATCGAGTTTACATAATTATCGTTTTCCGATATCCTGGGGACCTGCTCCCTCACATCGGCAAAGTAAAGCGCCGGCGCCAGATTGCTGGCATCTGCGGCAACGATGCGCCCCTTTATACGGAGCCGGTCTCTTGCCGCCTTGAAGCAGTTCACAAGCTCCACCCTCCGGCCGGCCGACAGTATCAGTATGTTTATCTCGTCTTCATGATCTTTATTCATCTATTCTTCCCTGGTCCCTGTAAAAAATTCCATCGTTGCCGAGGTCTCCGAGGAGATCCCGTCCCGCTTGAGCACCCGTCCCACGGTCATGAACACGATCTTCATGTCCAGCAGGAAAGATATGTTCCTCGTATACCATACATCGTATTCGAATTTCTTTTCCCAGGAGATCGCATTTCTGCCGTTCACCTGAGCCCATCCCGTAAGTCCCGGAAGCACGTCATGCCTGTGCGCCTGTTCCTCGTTATACAGCGGAAGATATTGCACCAGAAGGGGCCTCGGTCCCACAAATGACATATCCCCCTTCAGTATGTTAAAAAACTCCGGGAGCTCATCAAGCGAGGTCGACCTGAGCTTTTTCCCGAACGGGGTCAGCCTGACTTCATCCGGCAGGAGTTCTCCGTTCTCGTCCTTTTCATCCGTCATTGTCCTGAATTTCATCATCCCGAAGATCTTCCCGTGATAGCCGGGTCTTTGCTGTCTGAAAAGCACCGGAGATCCGAGCTTGATCCTAACGAGCAGCGCAAGCACGATGAGCACGGGAGAAAGCAGGATGATCGCGGTAAGGGATATGATGATATCTATGAGCCTTTTGATATATTTCCTGTAGAGCATCAGGTCAGTCCCCAAAGCACCGTTTCACGGCCTCGATCACGGTATCCTGCTGTTCGGGCGTCATCTTGTTATCGCTTGGAAGGCAGAGCCCCCTCTCAAATATATCCGCTCCGACATCGGGGAACTCTCCCTCGTCGATATAGGCATTTGACACCGCCCGGCCGTAACCTTTGGCTGTCACAAATCCATGCATCCTGTACAGAGGCTGCATATGCATCGGTTTCCAGATCGGACGTCCCTCGGCATTCACCGCCGCTATCGCTTCAAGTATCTCCTGGGGACAGCTCCTGCCGGGTTCGGAAATATAAAGGTATTCCCGTTCTCCCCTGACCTGTCTGCACATTGCCTCTCTGTCTATAAGTATGCAGCTTAGCCAGTAATTCGGCTCCGCCTTGGTCTCAAAAGGATTCATCGATACCGGCAGATCCTTAAAGCCTTCCCGGTACCTCTCGTATATTGCTTTCTTTTGAGCGATATGCTCGGATAAATGAAGCATATTGCCGCGCGCGATCCCGGCCACGATATTGCTCATCCGGTAATTGTATCCCAGCTCTTCATGCTGGTACCACGGAGCATCCTCTCTGCTCTGTGTGGACCATTTGCGCACCTTATCGGCATCACGGATGTCGTCGGTAAGGAACATCCCGCCTGTGGAGCCTGTTACGATCTTATTCCCGTTGAAGGACACCGCCATGTAGTCTCCGAGCGAGCCGCACATTCCGCTGACCGTGCTCCCCTCATACGAAGCCCCGAGAGCCTCCGCCGCATCCTCTATGATAAGCGCGTCATGCTTCCGGCATATCTTAACGATCTCGTCCATCTTTGCCGGCACTCCGTAAAGATGCGCGACGACCACAAGCTTCGTTTCGGGATACAGCTCAAAAGCCTTTTCCAAAGCCTCTGGATCCATATTCCAGGTATCGGCCTCGGTATCTATAAATACCGGCTCTCCGTCCTCATACAGGACCGGGTTGACCGATGCGTCAAACGTCATGTCCGAGCAGAATACCGTCTTATGGCGAAGGGTCTGTCCGGGCTTTGCTCCCGGATCGAGTCTTTCACCCGCAAGCTTCATGCAAAGATGAAGCGCCGCCGTCCCCGAGGACAGCGCCACTGCGTGCTTTACGCCGACACTTTCCGCCAGCATCTTTTCGAGTTCATTTATATTGGCGCCTACCGTGGAGACCCAGTTGCTCTCTATGGCCTCTTTTACGAACTGCAGCTCCTCCTCGTGTATTGTAGGGCTTGATAACCAGATCTTATTCGTTTTTGCCATCGCTGTACATCCCCGTTCCGGGCGTATACTCGTAGGTGGGGACAAGCTCCTTGATCCATCCCCGAACATCCGCCTTCTCTTTTCTTGATTCTGTATTGAGCTCCGTCAGGCTTTCAAAGAACCTGTCGGAATCCATCTCTATCGGTTTGCCTATGTGGATGAGCTTATTGGGGGTATCCTGAAGCCCCTCCTCATCCATGAGCATTTCCTCATAGAGCTTCTCCCCGGGCCTTAAGCCCGTGAACTTGATCTCTATATCCTCTCCCGGGACAAATCCCGACAGTCTTATGAGGTTCTTTGCCAGATCCAGGATCTTCACCGGTTCACCCATATCCAGCACGAATATCTCGCCGCCCTTAGCGTAAGCTCCCGCCTGGATCACGAGCGATACCGCCTCCGGTATCGTCATGAAATATCTGATTATCCTGGGATCGGTAACGGTAACCGGACCTCCCGCTTCTATCTGCTTGTTGAAGAGCGGTATGACGGAGCCCGAGGACCCGAGCACATTTCCGAATCTTACCGCCACAAAGGATGTCGTCCCCTTCTTGTCATATGCCTGAACGATCATCTCACAGATACGCTTGGTGGCTCCCATTATGTTCGTGGGGTTGACCGCCTTGTCCGTCGAGATCAGGACGAATCTCTCCGCCTTGTATTTAAGCGCCGCCTCGCAGACCTTCCAGGTTCCCATGACGTTGTTCTTGATCGCCTCATTGGGGGAGATCTCCATGAGCGGGACATGCTTGTGCGCCGCGGCGTGATATACGATATCGGGATGGTATTTCTCAAAGACATCCTCGACCCTTGCCGTGTTCCTGACCGAACCGATCAGCACGAGCAGATGATCCGTGCAGAATTCGGGATACTTCATCCGGAGCTCCTGCTGTATGTCATATGCATTGTTCTCGTATATATCGAAGATTATGAGGAGAGCCGGCTGATGCGTCACGATCTGGCGGCAGAGCTCGGAACCGATCGTTCCGCCTCCGCCGGTGACAAGCACCGTCTTTCCTTTGACATATCCGAGGATCGAATCTATATCGACCTCCACGGGATCACGCCCCAGAAGGTCCGTCACATCAACTTTCCTGAGCTGCGAGACCGATACGTCTCCGTTCACGAGCTGATATATCCCCGGGAGTATCTTCAGATCGCACTTTGTCTGCTGGCATATGTCGAGGATCTCACGGATCTCTTTTCTCGACATCATCGGGAGCGCCACGATGATCTCGTCGATATTGTACCTGCCCACCGCTTCTATGATGTCGTATCTGCCCCCGACGACCTTGACCCCGTGGATATAAGCTCCCATCTTGGCGGGATTGTCATCGATCACGCAGCAGACCGCCTTCTGTATGTATTTGCTGGTATTCATCTCACGGATCAGCGAATTGCCGGCCTCTCCCGCGCCGATGACCATGACGTTCACATTCCGGGCGTTCTCGGTACGCTTTTGTACAAAGGTCCGGAAAAGCCTGTATGCGAAACGCGAAGATGCCACGAGGATGATAAGCCACATCGTAAACATGAAATAGTAGCTTCTCGGCATGGTATATCCGAATATAAGCTGCATCCCGATAAACTGGAGCACTCCGCTCGCAAGACACGCAAGGATCAGCGATCCCATCTCGGGGATCCCCGCATAGCTCCAGAGGCTGTGATACATCCGGAAAAGATAAAAGACGATGACCGTGGTGACAAATGCGACCGGGAGATACTTCCAGATATTGTCGATCCAGACATCGGAATTCGTAGTCGCCGTCAGCTCGGCATAGCTCATGTCAAAACGCATGAGAAGTCCCAGCGCCGACGACGCCGCAACCGCAAGTATGTCATATATTATGAGCGCCGCTCGCCTTATGGAAAGTTGGCGGTTAAACCCGTTGGTATTCATTATCCCCTTTTTGATCGGCCGGACATTGTCGCCCGTCTGCTATCCTGTTATTCTCTCGGCCTAAATATGGTATTCTAAACAGTTAATTTTACCACATCTAGTGTACCCTTTCAATCATCACTTTGGCCTTCACGGACCGCCATGAGAATAAACGCCATGAAGATCAGACTGTATGGCGGGACCGTAAAAAAATTCTCAAAAAATGAGGTAAACATCATGGAAAAAGCTGCACTCAAAGCGATGCGGCCGGACCTGTATGCAGCGCCGGACCTGTATGCAGCGCCCGCATTGTATCCTCTGTCCGCCTCACCTGCGTCTTCAGCTTTATGTAAACCTCTGTCCGCCCCGCCCACGCGTCCGGCTTTATGTAAGCTACCGCCCGCATCCTCCGTGTTTTCAGCTTTATGTAAACCATCGTCCGCAGCCGCAATATCATTATGTATCCTTTCAAACATCCTTGCCATAAGGACAAGGACCAGCAGGAATACTATGATACCGTGGACCACGAGGATGTCGAACATGCCGTTATGGACCTCAAATATTTCAAAGCTCTGAAGCTCATATGCTGAGCCGATCCCTGTCAGGGGCTGCCTCGCAAAAGCCTCCCAGAGCTCCCTCCATATGGCCTGTCTTCCGGAAAAGATATCCTTATAAAGCACCGTGACACTTCCAAAGATATCCGCAAGCCTGATATAGACTGCGGTCCAGAGCACGGCTCCTGCAGAAGCAAGGAAGAAGACCGTCCTGTATACGATTTTGTTGGTTGACATAATTCCAAAGAGCGCATAGACCAGCGCAAACATGAGCATACCGAACATCGCCGTCCTGGAGTGATACAGCATCGAAAGGATAAACGCCGTTATGAAGAACATGGCTTCCATAGCCTGTCGCTGCCTGTCCCCTGTCCTTTTACCCTTTATCCGTACATGCT
>JAILQK010000217.1 GCA_024699045.1 Lachnospiraceae bacterium
CCGAAAGCAGGCTGCTGTCCTCCCGGGATTTTTCAGCCTCTTCCGTGCCGGCACTGTCTTTATTCTTATCGGCTTCATCCTGAAGTCCCATGTCGATACGCACAGCCTTTTCGATCTTGGCCTGTTCTTCTCCTTCGATCGCTCTCACTTTAAGGACCGCGCCCTTGGGGAATACACCCTCGGGAGCCTCCACTGAGACCTTGACGCCGTCGACTATCATAAACTGATTGAATTCGGGGAATTCATTCGCCGATACCGTATTCTTGCTGACCGTATTGTCACTTACTTTATTGTCGCTTGCGGAACCGTCACCCTTTACTATCGTGACTCTTATCTCCGGAAGCTCCACATCGCTCTTTAATCCGTAAGCCCTGATGTCGGGTTCAAATACAAAGACGTCACCCTCTCTTACCGCCTGGAAGCGGCTACCGTATTCACTCTTGTCTCTGTTTATCTTCCACGTAACTTCGGTGAGAGTACGTTTCTCACCTTCTCCAAGCTTCTCGAGTCCTTCATTGGAAACACTCTCCGAAGCTGAATTGCCTGAGGCATTTCCTTCATTTACCGACCCGGATGCCGAATTACCCGATCCTGTTGCACCTCCTGAAGCCTCTGTCGTCTGTTCTGCCGATGCCGCTTCCGAAGCGCTCTCATTTGACGAAGCCGATCCGCCCGTGCCGGATGCTTCTGTTGACGATTCCGAGGATGCTTCAGTAGAATATTCGGAAGCTGTCTCGGAGGCTCCTTCCGATGTACCGGAACCCGAAGCCTCTCCGGTACCCGATGCGCCGGATGTATCCGACCCGCTGCCTGTTCCCTCAGTGGCGCTTCCGCTGTCGCCCGATCCCGTATCACTGCCCGATGAAGCCGTGTCGGACGCGTTTTGATCCGTCGTTTCGGCCGAACCCGATCCGGTTCCCCCGGTGGCACTGTCAGGCTCATTGGCATAAGCTTTTACCGGTACGAATGTATTCTTTATCCCCATAGCCGCCGCGCTGAAAATAGCGTCAGTCGTATCATTCCTGGCGCTGCCGCCGTTTTCTGCCGAGCCGGAATCTCCGGATCCGCTGTCTTCCGATCCGGTACTTTCGTCAGCAGCATTGCCGGTATCCGAGCCGCTGCTGCCGCCATTACTCTGATCACTTCCGCCGGTGCTTTCAGAAGTTCCGGTTTGATCCTGCGTTGTATCCCCGCCGCTCTGTGTTGCTTCTTCGCTGTTTGTAGCCGTATCTCCGCTGCCCTGGGTCGTATCCGCGCCGCTTTGGGTCGTATCCGCGCTGCTTTCTGTCGCGTTCTCGCCGCTCTGCGCGGCATTCGTATCACTGCCGGAGCTCGTGCTGCTGTCCCCGCTGTTTACAACGGGGCTTCCCGAAGTATCCGATACTCCCGGATCTATCACAGGCTCCCCGGTCGTCGTACTGTCAGACAGTGACGTTCCCGACTGTCCTTCATTCGAAACGGTAGCTCCCTCCGTAACGGTTCCTCCCGTGCCGGTACCGTTTTTGACCGTGCTATCCTTCTGTGCCGTATCCTCGGAATAAAGGATCACATCAAGTTCTTCGGGAAATTCTATATCGCTCCGCTTTCCTCCGATCGGAAGGGTCTGATTGGCTATCTCGTCCGGAAGCTTCTCAAAGGAGGTTATGACTCTTCCTCTGGCCGAAGTGCCCGCATTAACCGCTATGCTCCCCACATTGAAAGACGTGCTCACGACCGCGGTTGCAAGCGCCGCCGCAAAAGCTCTCTTTCTGAATTTAGTCATGTTATTCCATCTTGTTTTCAGCATACCCGACCTCACGTTGTGTTATGTTAACTTTCCGCCTAAAAATAGACGCATTAATCGATTCTAAAGACAAAAAACCTATATTATTGTAAACTAAACAAAGACACAAAAAAGACACTCCGGCGGCTTCTTTGCCCGGATCTCTTCCTGGTCAAAAACCTGTTTATATTTATATATCGGATTATGCCACAAAATGGATTATACTTTCAGCTATTTTCTGGTTTTTTTTGCGATCAGGTTCCCCCCCTCCTGTATTACCATGACCATGATCACCAGAATAGTCACGGTCGTCCATAAAACCTCCTTCTGATATCTGTAATAGCCGTATTGTAGCGCTATCGCGCCGAGTCCTCCTCCGCCTATGACTCCGGCCATGGCAGAATAACCGAGTACCGTTGATATATTTATTGCCGCGCCGAGCAAAAGAGAGGGAGTGGCCTCAGGCAATATAAAATGTACGATCATATATAATGGAGATGCTCCCATTGAAGCAGCCGCTTCGATTATCCCCGGCGACACCTCGCTGAGAGATGATTCAACCATCCTTGCCACGATAGGGATCGCTCCGACGGTAAGCGGAACGATAGAGGCTTTTGTCCCTATGGATGACCCTGTGACCAGTCTTGTGAAAGGTATCAGCAGGACCAGCAGTATCAGAAAGGGCAATGATCTGGCGACATTGACAATAAACCCTGTGACCAGATTGACGCCCCTGTTTGAAAGGATCCTGCCCTTTGCCGTTGCATACAGCAATATCCCGATCGGAAGTCCCGCAGCATAAGCCAGGACAGATGCAAAAAAAGTCATCTGCAATGTCTCGATTATACCTGTCTTTATCGTTTCGATAATATATTCACTCATGACCGTTTCACCTCCTGCACACTCAATCCGCCATCCTTAAAGAACTGTATTATCAGTTCCTGCTCCTCCTTTTGCGGAGGCAGCTCAACCACCATCTGTCCGTATCCTATGCCTCCCACGCTCTTTGTGTTAGCGCTCAGTATATTTACCTTCCTTCCGGTCTTTTCGACAAGCTCGGCTATAAACGGCCTGTTTGCCGCCAATCCGTCAAATACAAGACGGATAAGTCTGCTGTCCCTATCCGAAGGATCAAAAGGATTGCCGGGAAATACAAGCTTCCTGGCCGGCTCCGATCTGGGGTTTCTGAATATCTCCTCTACTTCACCGATCTCCGCCAGCTTTCCTTTATCGATTATAGCCACGCGGTCACATATCCTCTCAACGACACTCATCTCATGGGTTATGATAACGATCGTGAGCTTTCTGCTCCTGTTTATCTCGCCGAGAAGATCCAGTATTTCTCCCGTCATTTTGGGATCGAGCGCGCTTGTTGCCTCATCGCAGAGCAGCACCTTCGGATCCGATGCGAGCGCCCTGGCTATTGCAACTCTCTGGCGCTGACCTCCGGACAGTCTCGCGGGATATTCGTTCTTCTTATCCTCCAGCCCTACGATCTCAAGCATCTCCAAAGCCTTTGCTTTCCTTTCCGGCCTCGGAGTCCCGGCTATGCGCAGAGGTTGCATCACATTACTCAGCACCGTTCTCTGACTGAGCAGATTGAAGTTCTGAAATATCATGGCCATCTGGCGTCGTATCAATCTGAGCTCCCCGGGTTTTAACCCCGCAAGATCCTGTCCGAAAAATGATACCGATCCGCCTGAAACCTCTTCAAGCCGGTTAAGCGTCCTTACGAGCGTTGACTTTCCCGCACCGCTCATTCCGATAATGCCAAACACTTCACCTTCTTTTATGGAAAGGCTCACGTCTTCGAGCGCGGAGAACTCCTTTCCGTCGTTTTTATAGTTCTTATATACATGCTCCAGGTTAAAAACTTCTCCCATATCAAAACAGTCCTTTACTCAGATATCTGTCTCCCCTGTCAGGAAACACTGCCACTATGTTGCCGGTTTCGATCTCGCCGGCAAGCTTTAGTGAAGCTGCCAGCGCCGCTCCGGAGGACGACCCCGCCAGCACGCCTTCCTTTGCCGCAAGAAGTCTAGATGCATCAAAAGCCTCATCATCCGTCACTTTTATCACCTTATCTATGAACGATACGTCCATCGTATCCGCGATAAAATCATTTCCGATCCCTTCGATATCATAATCTGCATGCTCACCGCCGCCGATCACGGAACCCACCGGATCGGCAAGGACGCCTTTTATGTCCGGGTTCTTTTCCTTGAGATATTTAAGGACCCCCGAAAAGGTTCCTCCGCTCCCCGCGCCTGCCACAAGATAATCGATATTTCCATCCATCTGGTCATAGATCTCCGGGCCTGTTGTCTCATAATGCGATAACGGATTGGAAGGATTGCGGAACTGTCCGAGTGTTATTGAATCCGGGATCTCTTTCAGAAGCTCCTGCGCCTTTCTCTCAGCGCCAAGCATTCCCTCTTCTCTTCCGGTATGGATGATCTCGGCCCCGAGAGCCTTCATTATCTTCTGCTTCTCTACGGAGAACTTTTCCGGAACCGTGAATATGATCCTGTAACCTTTGTTTAAGGCTGCGACAGCGATCCCTATCCCGGTATTTCCGGCTGTCGCTTCTATTATTGTCCCATGGGGCTTAAGGATGCCTCTCTCCTCGGCATCTCTTAACATATATAAACCCACACGGTCTTTAACACTTCCCGCCGGGTTCATCAGCTCAAGCTTCGCAAACAGGCCGACGCCATCCTTTATTCCCAGATGATCAAGCTTAAGTATCGGCGTTGAACCTATCATTTCCTGAATGCTCATATATACATCCATATTACTTTCCCTCCTTTACGGAGTTCTCGACAGCCTGCTTAAGATCATCGATAAGATCCCCGGCATCTTCTATGCCTACGGATAGTCTTATAAGTTCATCCACAATACCGACTTCTTTCCTGATCTCGGGCGGTATTGCCGCATGTGTCATACTGGCGGGATGGCACACAAGCGATTCGACACCCCCAAGACTTTCCGCGAGAGTTATGATCCTGAGATTCCTGAAAAACTTCCTGTGATCATATTTCTCATCAAGGACAAAGGAGATCATCGCCCCCGCGCCGTCAGCCTGTTTTTTCTGGACCTCATATCCCGGGTCGGACTTGAGGCCGGGATAATAAACCCTGCTCACATATCCGCTCTGCAAAAGCCATTCGGCTATACGCCCGGCATTTTCCACATGACGATCCATCCTCACCCCGAGCGTCTTGATCCCTCTGATCACCAGATAGCTGTCCCAGGGCGCAAGCACACCTCCTATCGCATTCTGAAGATAATAAAGACGGTCCGCCAGTTCTTTGTCGTTAAGGATTACAAATCCCGATATCACATCGCTGTGCCCGCCGAGATATTTTGTACCGCTGTGGATGACGATATCCGCTCCGAGTGTGAGCGGTCTTTGCAGATAAGGTGTAAGGAAAGTATTGTCTACTATCAAAAGCTTTCCTTTCCTGTGAGCTGTTTCCGCCACCTTTTCGATATCCGTAACCGTAAGCAGCGGGTTGGCGGGGCTTTCCACATACACCGCCCTTACATCATCGTCTATCGCCGCCTCAACCTTTGACAGATCCGAAGTGTCGACTATGGTATAAGTGATCCCGAATCTGTTGAACACGTTATCAAGTATCCGGAAGGTGCCGCCGTAGATATTGTCGGAAACCACCAGCTTATCGCCTGTTTCAAACAGCGATAAGACGGTGTTTATAGCTGCAAGTCCTGAAGCAAATGCCAGTCCGTATTTTCCCTGTTCGAGATCTGCCACAAGCTTCTCTGCCGCTGCTCTTGTGGGATTCCCCGTTCTGGAATACTCCCAGCCTCTGTTTTCTCCGAGTCCGTCCTGTCTGTAGGTAGATGTCTGATAGACAGGAACATTGACCGCTCCCGTTGTCACATCTCCGTCAGTCCCTCCGTGTATAAGTAACGAATCGATCTTCATGCCCATCTCTTTCCCTTTCTTTTTGCACAAATAAAGCCCGGGTATCGTTTTACAACACCCGGGCATGTGGTCGTCAGCCAAACCGATGTATCAACATCATTTCAGGCTATGAGCGCCTCCTTATCAGGAAATGACGTCCCTCCATGTTGCGGGTTTGAATTGATCCTTAAGAGGAAGGAGTCTCTTGTCAACATCTACTCCAAGTACCGAGTTGAAGTTGTTGGTCGCCTGCATCTGCGCCCCGAAACCTACGATGATTATGATCTCCTCATCCGAGTAGAACTTTCTCAGGCCGTTGAGGAGCTCGTCGGATACCTTTGTAGGATCCTTTACGATCTGCTGTCCAAGCTGTTGAAGAAGCTGCTCGTTCTCGGAGGTTTCAAAGCTGTCAGGGTCGAGTCCCAGTTCCTTAAGGTCGCTGATAAAAAACAGTGAACACAACTGACACCCGTTGGTTGTGGAAACAGAATGAGCGTAGATGGTGGCCGCACGCTGTCCTACTGTTTTCACGAGGCTTTCCCACGAATCATACCATCCCATGAAAGCCCTGTATGTCCCGTAATCCTGGAGCATGACCAGCTTCATGTTGGTGACTTTCCCTGCCGCCTCAAGCTCCTCATATGCTTTTCTTGCTTCACCTGTAAGTTCATCAGGCTGTTTCAGATTCACTCTTGCCATTTCTTTGATTTCCTTTCTTGATCGATCTACCGTTATGATGCAAGTGTCAGTATTTCCCTGATCGCCTTATCATCAAGAGGCTCATAATGTCCCACTGGACCGTTCTTTGTTGCTCTTTTTGCCATTGTTTCAAAATCCCTGTCGTCGATTCCAAGCTCTGCAAGCGTTGTTTTAAGTCCGAGCTTTTTGAAAAAATCCGAAAGCTTTTCTGAAAGAATATAAGCTCTCTCTTTTTCGGAATGATCGTATGCATCGACTCCGAATACCCTGCTTGCCAAAAGCGCCGGCCTCCACGGCTTTTTCTCTGCCATATATTTAGTCCATGCAACCATGACAACAGCCATTCCCTCGCCGTGCGTCAGACCATACTGAGCCGAAAGCTCGTGCTCTATCCTGTGTGAACCCCAGTCGGCCCGTCTTCCGGCATCGAGGAAATTATTGTGCGCCACACTGGCCAGCCACTGGATCTCACCTCTTGCGTTCACATCCCTCGGGTCTTTAAGGAGCCTGTCCGCATTTACCATCAGGGCTCTTACGGCTCCTTCGATAAGGTAATCCGTTGTATCCGAATATCTCTCATCCGAAAAATATCTCTCAAGAAGATGCGACAGTACATCTGCTATCCCGGCAAAAGTCTGATAAGCCGGAAGGTTGACGGTAAACCTTGGATTCATGATCGCAAATCCGGGGATTATCCTGTCATCTTCAAATCCGAGCTTCCACTCCCCGTTTGAAAGTATCGCCGCATTGCTTGTCTCCGACCCGCTCGATGCCGTTGTTGCTATGACTCCTATTGGCAGCACTTCTTTGGGTGAAACACCTTTTTCAAAGAAATCCCAGACATCCCCGTCATACGGGATCCCGAGGGCGACAGCCTTTGCCGTATCTATTGAACTGCCGCCGCCTACCGCAAGCACAAAATCCACCTTATTCTTTCTGCCCTGATCCACAAGCTCTCTGACCAGTTCTATGGAAGGATTAGGAACAACACTGCCGTTCTCATAAAAACCTGCCTCCAGCTCCTTTACCGCTTCCTTGATCACCTGATATATTCCAAGGCTTTTGATGAAATCTCCGCTGTATACCAGCAGCAGATTGGTCACCTTATAGTTTTCGAGCAATCCTTTAAGCTTCTTTTCGCTGTCTTCTCCGAACACTATCTTTGCCGGGTTGTAGTATTCAAATCCAATCATTACTTCTTCCTCAATTTAACGGAACAACCGCACCACCGTAATTATCGTTGATATACTTGCTTATCTCATCGCTCTGAAGTACCTCGACGAGTATCTTTAACGCCTCATCATTTTCCTTATCCTTTGAGGTCGCGATTATGTTTCCGTAGGTCGTGGCTGCAAGACCGTCGTTTTCTTCTACGGCGAGCGCATCTTTTACATGCAGTCCGCCTTCTATTGCATAGTTTCCGTTTATTACCGCGGCATCGACATCGAGAAGCGCCGCTACAAGCTGCTCGGGGGCAAGCTCTTCAAATTCTATGTTCTTCGGATTTTCAGCGATGTCTTCAACTGTCGCGTTTATTCCCGCGTCCTCCTTAAGACTGATGATGCCCTCCTGATCCAGAAGCAGCAGTGCTCTTGCTTCATTGGTGACATTGTTCGGAACGGCTATCACTGCGCCGTCGGGAAGTGCTGCCAGGTCTTTCGTTCTTCCTGCGTAAACTCCGAACGGCTCATAGTGGATGGCTCCGATGGATACCAGATCCGAACCGTTTTCCTTATTGAACTGCTCAAGATAAGGCACATGCTGGAAGTAGTTTGCATCCAGGCTTCCCTCTATCACTCCTGTATTGGGGGTTATCGAATCCTCGAGTTCAACGATTTCAAGCGTTATACCCTTCTGCTCAAGCAGAGGCTTCGCCTTCTCCAGGATCTCCGAATGAGGAGTGATGTTTGCGCCAACCTTTATCACTGTTTTCTCTGTTGATGCCCCGGCTTCTTCACCGTCTGCTGCTGCTCCGGCTTCTTCACCGTCTGCTGCTGCACCGTCTGCTGCTCCCTGCTCCGGCTTAGCATTATTATTGGTCTTGACCCCTATATCAGCCGCTCCTCCGCACGCTGTCAATGAAAATGTAAGTGCAATTGCAATTGCTGCCGTGATTATATTTCTGATCTGATCTTTCATGATTGATCCTCCCTTTTCTTTTTATAGCTTTGTATATAGCTTTGTATTACAACCTTTGTTCTTACTGTCTTTTCGTCTTTTCTCCCGCCCGGAAATAATAATGCCCGGAGAATTCCCCCGGGCATCGGCTGATCAAACTATCTGAAATGACAGATCACCTGATCTGTTGATCCGGCAAATGAGCCGGACACCATGCCGTATGACTTTCCCGGGGGTTAAACATTCGCATACAACAACATCTGCATGTCGTCCTGTTCATATCCGAAGTATTCATTATGTTCATGACTTTCCCTCCTTTGTTATTTATTGATCCTGTTTGGCCCTGCTTTTGCGGCCCTGGTTTTGCGGCCTTGCTTTTGCGGCCTTGCTTTTGCGGCCTTGCTTTTGATGTCCCTAATCTTAACATCGATATTAACGCTTGAAAAATCGTTTGATCTTATCGCCCGTGATAACCTTTGCTTATCGCTTTGTTTCTGTTATCACTACACATCTCACTCTCCCGTTCTCTCCCGTTCTCTCCTGTTCTTTCCTGCCGTGAAAATATCATGCTGAAGCCACGCCTGAATTATGGTATTATTAACCATACTAAATGCATATTTGAAAGGGGGTTCAAAAATGCCAAAAAGTTTATCCGATATCCAACGCCTGATCGAGGAGGAGGATATCCAGTTTGTTGATTTCAAGCTTACCGATATATCCGGACGCTGGAGACATCTCAGCATTCCTGCGGAAAGGCTTACCGAAAGCACCATGGAGCAGGGGATCGGCTTTGACGGTTCCAACTACGGCTACGCTCCTGTGGAAAACAGTGACATGGTCTTTGTCCCTGTTCTTGATTCAGCCGTTATCGACACCTATACCGAT
>JAILQK010000228.1 GCA_024699045.1 Lachnospiraceae bacterium
CACTGATAATCAGCTGCGCTGACTGCAAGGGTCTTGCCCTCTTTCGCGATGACGACGGTTCCGTTCTTCATTATGTCGTACCCGGTGGTAGTCTTTCCTGCTGCGCCTCCGCTTACCTCATTAAGCTGCTCCTCGTTAAGCTTGTTTGAATCACTCATCCTAGTTTCCTCCTTTGAATATGCTTTTTATCAAAACGACTATCTGTAAGTCTCTATATATTTATACGATAATCCGTCAAAACGGGCAAATAAAATTTTTATGAAGTCTGATCCGAGGCACCATCTTCCTTCTTCGTCTCGTCTTTCTTCGTCTCGTCTTTCTTCGTCTCGTCTTTCTTCCCCTCGGCCATCTCCTTCTTTTTCGCTTCCATCGCGGCGGCAGCGCGCTCGGCAGCCCGTCTTGCCTGCTCCGCGAGTGCAGCCTTCTGCCTGTCGGAAAGTGCGAATACCTTTTCGGTCCTGGTCACATCGGGTTCAGTGTATTCCTTAGCCATGGACAGCGATTTCTTCGGGCAGTTGTCCACGCATCGCCTGCACTGGATGCATGAGAACGGTCTGATCGTCCAGGTCTGTGCCTTCCTGTCAACGGTTATCGCCCTGGTGGGACATCTCATCTGGCATACGCTGCAAAGGACACAGGTATCCATATTGTTTACTATGTGGCCTCTTGTGGTCTCCTTGTATGTAGCGGGGCCTTCCGGATATTTCTCCGTGGCCGGCTTTTTGAAGAGATTCTTTAATTCAGTTTTTGTAAAATTTACAAATGACATTCGCTTCTCTTTCCGGTTCGCTGATGATTATCTTATGACCGTCTGCAGTTTCAACTTCAGGATCTTCTTCCGGATCACCTCTCGGTACACGAGATACATGGATCTATGGTAACAACAAGTATCGGGACATCCGCCACGTCACAGCCTTGAAGTGTTTTTGCCAGTGCGGGGATATTTGCAAAGGTTGGGGTCCGGACTCTCATTCTTTCTATAAATTTCTTTCCGGATGCATGCACATAATAGCACGCTCCGCCTCTGGGCTGCTCTATCACCGTCATGTATTCCCCGTTCGGGAAGCCTTTTATCGGCACATATATCCCTTCATCGGGGATCTTTTCTATGCACTGTCTTATTATGGAAGCGGACTGGTATATCTCCTGTATGCGCACATAGCATCTTCCGTAGGAATCCCCGTCATCCGATGTTATTATGTCAAAATCCACATCCTTATATGCGGCATAGCCTCTCATCCTGTTGTCACGCGCCACTCCGGAGGCCCTTAGGAAAGGCCCTTCGCATCCCAGACTGATCGCATCCTCTTTTGAAAGATACCCTACGCCTTTCAGCCTCGAGAGCACCGCCGGATCCGAAAGGAAGGCTTTTTCGCATGCCCTGATGCCTTCTTCGATCTTATCAAGCTCCGGCAGAAAGCTTTTTAGTATCTCATCGGGAACGTCTTTTCTCAGTCCTCCGAGTCTCATTATGGAAAAGATCACTCTTCCGCCCGTAGCCCATTCCAGCATATCGAGAACTCTTTCCCGGTGTTTCCAGGTTTCCATGAAAAGACTCTCAAATCCGAAGGCGTCAGCCATAAGGCCAAGCCACAGTATATGTGAATGCATGCGGGACAATTCAAAAAGCAGGGTACGGATGTACTTCGCTCTTTGTGTAGGCTCTATCCCCATTATATGCTCTACCGCATTTACATATCCGTAGCCGTGACCGAAAGAGCATATTCCGCAGATCCTCTCTGCCACGTAGACCATCTCGCCGAAGTCCTTCTTTGTCACAAGATGCTCAAGCCCTCTGTGGACAAAGCCTATTGAAGGAACAGCCTCCACCACTTTTTCATCTTCGGTGATAAGATCTATATGTATCGGTTCCGGTAAGACCGGATGCTGCGGTCCGAACGGGATCACGCTTCTTTTTGATGCCATATCTCCTCCTGTCGACCGGGTATCGATCCCTTTATAATCGTATTACGCAAACGGAGTCTCCACCGCGGTACGGTACAGCCCTCCCTTATAATCATGGTTTATCCCGTCTATCTCTATGCCGAACAGATCGTGCATCTCATTCTCATAAAGATACGCCGCCGGAAAAATATCCGTGATGCTTGGTATATGCGTGCCCGGCTCGATCGTTATCTTTACGTGCCTGACGTCGTAATCCTTTCCGAAGGAATACAGCACCTCATAGCTTTCATCTATCTTTGTGGCGCATATCTGCATGATGACGTATCCGTCGACCCTGACCTCTTTGATCTTATTAAGGAGGCCGTTATACTCTATCTCTTCAAGATTATCCAGCATTTTTCTCCTCCTTGTCTCCTGAGGCGGATGCTTCCGGAACAGCCTCCTGCGGATCTCCGTAGAGCTTCTCGGCATATTCGTCCGAGGTGAGGCTCCTGTATTCGCCCTTTTTCATTTTTTCCGCTTTTTCGTCAAGGATCTTCAACGCCTTCACGACCCCGTCGATCAGCGCCTCCGGTCTCACGGCACATCCGGGAACATAGACATCGACCGGTATCACCGTATCTGTTCCCCCGAGTATATTGTAACAATCCTTAAAGATCCCTCCGTCACAGGCGCAGATCCCGCATGCGAGCACGACCTTCGGATCCGGCATCTGGTCATATATCTGTCTGACCACATCCTGATTCTGGGAGTTGACCCCTCCGGTGCACAGGAAGATATCGGCATGCCGGGGATTGCCGGTATTGATTATCCCGAACCTCTCTACATCGAAACGCGGAGTGGTCGCCGCAAGGACCTCTATATCGCAACCGTTGCAGCTGCTGCCGTCATAATGGAGCAGCCATGGACTTTTTGATATCTTCATATATTCTCTCCCAACTCCTTGTCAGTCATTTCCGTGAACCGTCACCCTTTTTCCTGTCCGTCAGGAAATAAAGGATAAGATGACAAGATTTGCGCCGCCTGCAAAAAACGTTACCACCCATGCAGCCTTAAGCAGCGTTTCCCATTTGACTCTGGGAAATATATTATCGATGAGCGACATACAAAACATCACTATCACAATGGCAACTGCAGCAGCGAGGAAACTCCTCGGATCGGAGGTGATAAAAAACAGTCCCACTATCCCGAGCATAAGGACCTCCTCATAAAGCTCCGCCAGCTCGGAAAAACCGTACGCCGGTCCCGAAAGGTCTCCGGTAAGTCCCTTTATGACCTCCTGATGCGCATGATGTGATGTTGACAGATCGAACGGAGACTTTCTCAGCTTGATCACAAGCATAAAACAGAATCCGATAAAGAAACCCGGCATCTTAACAACTGCCGGCAGTGATGCGCTCATTATATCCTCCACCCTGAACGACCCGACAGACAGATAAAATCCGACAGCCGTAAGCAGGATCATCGGCTCATATGCCATCATCTGCAGAAGCTCTCTCTGCGCTCCCATTCCCGAATACGCCGCATTCACACTGTAAGCCGCCAGGATCAAAAAGACCTCTGCCATGGTCAGCGAGAAGAATACCAGCAATATATCGCCTCCGGCAAAGAAAACCGCTCCGCTGAATATCGCAAAGAAGCAGTGCGCCATCACCAGGATCTTCTGTATATTATTGACCGAGGTCGACTCCTTCGCAAAAAGCTTTGCGAGATCATACCAGGGCTGCAAAACAGACGGTCCGCGCCGCCCCTGCATGCGGGCCGTGACCACTCTGTCCACCCCGGACATAAAGCATGCTATGAACGGTGAGCATAACAGATAGATTATAACTGCCACTGTCCCGTAAACCGTCATATGAACAGACCTCCTATCGTACACGCAGTCATTATCACGATAAGAAAAGCGCTCGTAAGCATCAGACAGGGCCTGAGCAGTTTCTTTTCGCCAAATACTTCATTCATATACCAGTTGGACAGGAACTGTTCCTTTTCCTCTCCCTGACTGTCATAAAAGCTCCGGTCATTTCCGGTATTAAATCCCGACATGTATGACAGCACGCGTCTCTCCTGCACGGTGTTCACATATTTCATTCCCAGCGGAAGGATGCACATGCATATGAGCATCACTCCCATGATCACAAAATCCTCCGTGCTTATCGCCGCGATGAGCTCAGGTCCGCTTCCGGCCAGATCATCCGCAGGTCCCGGAGCCGTAAGCCGGTTGAGAGAGCCGTTGAAAGCGGTCTGCACGTAGGGATTTACCACAAACGCGCTTATGATCGGATAGACCAGACACAGCAGCATTGCGGTAAAGGTCAGCGGATAGATCGCCGCCCATTCGCTCCGGTGCACGGTATCCTCATGCTTTCTGGATTCTCTTGAGACGCTGAAGATCTTTCCGAGCCACTTGATCCAGTAAAACATTGTAGAAGCCGATCCGAAACACAGGAACAGGGTAAGATAGACATATCCGGAATCGATGAATGCTTTGAGCGCCGCCCATTTGGCCACGCACATTCCCATCGGGACCACCGACATCCCGAAGATCCCTATGGTCATTACAAACGCAAGCTTCGGATAGCGGACTATCATTCCGTGCATATCCTCAACATCCCTGCTTCCGGTGGAATTCTCATATGCCCCCACCGACATGAACATCATTGATTTTGTGACGGCATGGAATATAAGGAGCATGATCCCGGCCCAGACTGCCTCGGAGATGCCGCATCCGGCCGCTGCCGTGATAAGCCCCAGGTTGGAGATCGTCGAATATGCCAGGATCTTCTTCCCGTCGGAAACCGTGATCGCAAGAAGGGATGCCGCAAAAAAGGTGAAGCCTCCGATCACCGTTACCATGATCCCCGTATATGTACCGTACATCATCGGCGAAAGTCTTAACAGAAGATAAACGCCGGCCTTCACCATGGTTGCGGAGTGAAGCAGCGCCGAAGTAGGTGTCGGCGCGACCATTGCGCCAAGAAGCCATCTGCAAAAAGGCATCTGCGCAGACTTTGTAAGCGCCGCAAATGAAAGCATCGCCACGGGAAATACTGCCATCGCGGGTATCGTCGCAAAAAGCAGAAGCTGGGAGATGTTTGTGATCTCCATTACGCATACGCAGAAGACGATGGCTGCCATAAAGCCGCATCCGCCCAGCAGGTTCATCCATAATGCGCGGAACGAATTGGTCACCGCTTCGGGAGTCTTTGAATAACCTATGAGAAGGAATGAACATACTGAGGTTATCTCCCAGAAGAAATACATCCAGGACAGATTGTCCGAACTGATGAGTCCCATCATGGCTCCGAGAAAAACAAAGAGCATCGAAAGGAAATAGCCTGACCTGTCCTGATATTCCGTATGGTGATGATGATAATCCCTTATATATCCTACCGCATAAATGCATATCAAGGATCCTACGATCCCGACGATAAGCACCATGATGACCGTAAGATGATCTACTTTAAGGTGTGCCGAGGACGTCTCGCTTATCCCCGTAAGATCCAGATATAACGCGGGAATGGTTCCCAGCGCCGAAAGGAAAAGGATGTAATATTTATGATGTTTTATCGCCTGAGAGAATACGAGGAGCATCAGACACAGCTCCCCTGCCGCGATCACCATATCTGCCGTATGCGTTTCGGACAGATAATAAGTTCCCATGGTAAGATCATGATGCAGGAAATTGTCCGCCGCAAAGCAGACCGCCGCGACAAGTTCGGCCAAGGCACCGCCCGTCGCTATAACAGAGCGCCCCTTTGAATCCTTCTTCATAAAGAAAAGAATAAAGGCAACGGCAAATGGAAATAATATAAGAAACGCCAAAACCGGCAAGGCAGGTCCCCCTAAATCTTAAAATCGGTAAACTGGTATCTGTAATCTCCGGTATCTGAGTGATCCCTCTTTATCCGTCAACATATTATGATATCACTAATACCGGCGGACTTCAATTGCTTCAGACTTGTTCGGTCGATTCCAAAACTATGGCTTCTTCGGTCTCTATGACCCAAAGATCCACATCGCAGGATGCCCATCCCATATCAAGCGTGATCGTATCAAGCCGGGTATAACCGGCCGCTTCCACGTCCGATACATCGACAAGCTCCTCGAGGTCGCTGTCAGGCGCAGTGATCATGACCAGACTGTATTCATGATCTTCAACCTTTCTTTTCATCTCTTTCCGGTAGTCGATATGCTGCTGCATCACTCTCCCCGCATAGGGGAACAGGGTTCGGTACAGCGCCGTCTCATTATATTCGTTCAAAAAGCGCTGATGTATGGCCATCTCATGTCCGCTGTCATACAGATATCTACCGGATGCCAGCGCATTGACCCCAAGAGGCGCCCTGTAGAGCACATCCCCCCGCTCTGCATATATATCGCAGATCCGGTATGCCCTCTCCCAGGCCTGAAGTGAACTCTCGTCTTTATCATAATAAGGAAGTCTGGAGTCCATCCTGTAGGAAGTATACATGACCATAAAGATCATCAAAACGGTACAAAGTCTCCGGTAGATCTTACCACCGTCTTCCGACATCACACTCTTCTCGATCGATATGAATGAGTAGATCACTACGGACGGGAGCAGGAGCTCAAGATAATATGAAAGCCACGCTCCGTCATTCTGCCCAAGGAAAAGAAGCGCCGCAAAAGCTACCGCCGAGTGGATCACAAACAAACGGCTTCCTGTAAACCTCGGCATCTTTCGAATGAAAGCCTCTGCGACACCGGCGATCATACCGGCAAAGACAAAAAGGAAAATGCTCACCAGGCTTTTCAGCTGGAACAGCTCAAAGCCCCATCCGGTAGGAGGGATCCCTTCGTCGGCCCCCGGATCTGCCGTAACCGCCGACACTTCAAAAAGATCCGGTGCCGGACTTACGGCCCGGCCCTCCGAAAAGATCGGATCCGCGACCGACTGACCGGCTACTCCGTGAGCGATAAGTATCGAATAGGTAAAGTAAAGCGGACAGGTATGATTTACTATAACCATGGAGATCACAAGCATTGCGATACCGGATATCGACAGCCTGATCCATGCTTTCCTGTCGGTTATCAGTTTATATATGAAAAGACTGAGGGCGATTATCACGAAATACTGTTTTGTATAAAAAAGAGCCACCGCCACAGCGGCTTCAAGATACTCTTTTCCGGGGAGCTTTTTCCTTGTTTCCAGAAAAAACACCAGGACCAGCAGGGTTACCCCAAGCGTATCCGGAACCGCATTTATATATCCATACCGCCAGGTACAGGCTATGGTGAACAAAAACACGCTTGCGGCCGGAAGCAGTGACTCGGAATTTTCATATGCTATGAGCGCTGCCATAAAGGCTGCGATGATGATGCATAAAAACGCCACCAAATAATGGAGTGCAAAGATATCGACAAACGGAAGGACAAAATGAAGCCCGGCGACAAGCAGCGAAAAAAGCGGACCATACTGATATACCATTCCCGGGACTTCCTTCCCGATCGAATCGAGGGCATATGGATTAATGCCGTTTATAAAAGAAAGGGTCAGGTCAAAATTGGCCGGTTCTCTGTACTCATTGGGGATATGCATCCCCCTGATCGATGCCCTGCATGCCGAGAAAAGGAAAAACAGTGTGTAAAGCATGACGGCAAAAGCCAGAACATTCAAAATAAGCCGGCGGCGCATGCCACCGGCTATCTTATAAGATCCGTCAGATCCTTTTTCAAACTTCAAAACGACCCTCTGTGCCGTCGTCCACTACATAATAAACTGCAGATTCTTCAGGTTTGAAGTAATAATCCACCTTCTTAACCTCAGAGAGTTTTCTGCCTACATCATACTTCCATACATCTTCAAAGATCTTATCGACCTCTGCTTTAGTATAATCCCGTCCGTTAAACTGGATCGTGATCTCTGTCTTTACAGATGATGCCTTTGATGCCGCTGCCTTCTTTGCTGCGGGTTTCTTTGCGGCAGGCTTCTTTGCTGCTGCCTTTTTAACTGTGGTCGTCTTCTTTGCAGCTGTAGTTGTTTTCTTTGCTGCTGCGGCAGCTTTCTTCTCTATAGGCTTTGCTGTCGTTGACTTCTTTGCTGCAGCTGTCTTTGTCTCAGCGGCCTTTTTTGCAGGTGCCTTTGCTGCGGGCTTCTTTGCAGGTGCTTTCTTGGCTGCAGGCTTGCTTGCCTTTTTGGGTGCTGCCTTATCCTTGGATGTAGCCACTACTGCCTCTGCCTTCTGCTTTGCCTTAGGCTCCTCAACAGAATTGATCTTTACAACTCCATCTGCGGGCTTCTCATTTGCTGCCGAAGCAACTGCCCTTTTGGTTATCGCCATTACTCTCTCCTTCCAAAATCAATGAACAGATTCTCTATTTATGCGGTTAGTGTATTCCAAACATTCAACAATGTCAACAGATTTATTGCGGTTTTCCGTCAACTTTATACGGTCTCGGGCTCAGGATATTCGACTCCGAATGTCTCCACCGTAACGCTTTTGATCTTCTGTTCCCTGACAGGACGGTCGTTCCAGTCTGTCTCGGTTTCGGCGATCTCATTGACTGAATCCATCCCTTCGATGACCTTTCCGAACGCTGCATAGTCGCCGTCAAGATGAGGTGAATCCTTGTGCATAACAAAAAACTGTGACCCGGCGCTGTCCGGCATCATCGATCTTGCCATGGATAAAACGCCTGCGGTGTGCTTCAGGGAATTCTTAAATCCGTTGCTTGAGAATTCCCCTTTTATGGAATAACCGGGGCCTCCCATTCCCGTGCCTTCCGGATCGCCCCCCTGGATCATAAATCCTTTTATTACCCTGTGGAAGATAACCCCGTCATAATAGTTCTTTGAGATCAGTGAGATGAAGTTGTTCACGCTGTTGGGCGCGATATCCGGATAGAGCTCAGCCTTAAAGACTTTACCGTCTTCCATGGTAAACGTGACCACCGGATTCTTTTTTGTTTCAGACATTTTTACCTCCGTTCGTGCATTCATAAATTGTTCATAATTCCTTTAAAAAACATTTATGTATACAAAATTGTTTATTCACTTTCGATCATTATACTTTGTATCATAAGATAAAGAAATAAAAAACACATAAAAAAGACAGATTCGTTATTAAAAAAACTTTTTCATAAAAATGCCCGGTATCCGAAGGATGCCGGGCTCCTCCCTTTTTATGGGGCTGTTTTCACAGTTTTTATGGGCCTGTCTTAAAGTCATTATCCCGGACTTGTAAGAAACCCCCGGCGGTATATCCGCCGGGGGTCGTTTGTTTTTCTGTCGATCTAAAGATCCCGATCAAGCCTTGCCGTCTGAACCAAGCACGTTCTTGATCTTGTGAGATACCATATCCTTTACAGCCTGACGAGCGGGCTTCAGATACTGACGGGGATCGAAATGATCCGGATGCTCAGCAAAATACTTACGGATATTTCCGGTCATCGCAAGACGGATATCAGAGTCGATATTGATCTTACATACCGCAAGCTTTGCAGCCTGACGAAGCTGCTCTTCGGGTATTCCTACCGCGTCGGGCATGTTTCCGCCGTATGTATTTACCATCTTTACGAACTCCTGAGGTACCGAAGAAGATCCGTGAAGGACTATCGGGAAGCCGGGAAGTCTCTTGATGCACTCTTCGAGAACGTCAAAACGAAGGGGCGGGGGAACAAGGATTCCGTCCGCATTCCTTGTGCACTGCTCTGCAGTAAATTTATATGCTCCGTGAGAAGTACCGATCGCTATGGCAAGAGAATCGCATCCGGTCTTGGATACAAACTCTTCAACCTCTTCGGGACGGGTGTATGACTCTTTACCGGCTTCTACGACCACCTCATCCTCGATCCCTGCAAGCGTTCCAAGTTCTGCCTCAACGACAACTCCCTTATCGTGAGCATACTCAACAACCTGCTTTGTGAGCGCGATGTTGTCTTCAAAACTCTTTGAAGAAGCGTCGATCATAACGGATGTGAAACCACCGTCGATACAGTCTTTGCAAAGCTCGAATGTGTCACCGTGATCAAGGTGCAGCACGATGGGAATGTCGGGATGCTCAGCAACGGCAGCCTCAACCAGCTTGGTAAGATAGGTGTGATTTGCGTATGCTCTCGCACCCTTGGAAACCTGAAGGATCACAGGGCTTTTCAGCTCATCCGCTGCCTCTGTTATACCCTGGACGATCTCCATGTTGTTCACATTAAATGCGCCTACAGCATATCCGCCGTCATAGGCTTTTTTGAACATTTCGGTACTTGTAACTAATGCCATAACTCGTCTCCTTTTATATTATTTGAATTTTTATACTGCCGACCGCAGGACCTTTACGGTCCCAAGGTGCCTCAACAACTCATTATACGCTTGAAAGCAGCTTGAAACAACCTAAATCTTATGCAGATCATCCGTCCGCGCTTCCTGCCATGCTCTCCCTTGGTCGGTGACATCATGCTTCTCGGGTCTTTCTTATGCCTCAATAAGGGATATCTGTCAGGCGCTTCTGCTGCCCGGATAGAATATATCTTTCAGCCTGTCGTCAGAAATTCCTCAAGCTTTGCCAGGGCTTCCGACTCATCCGAACCGTCAGCCGATATCTCGAGCCTGGTGCCGTTAGAGAGCACCAATGTCATCATTCCCATTATCGACTTGGCGTTTACATGCTTGTTATCACAGTCGATATATATCTTTGATTCGAACTGACTTGCCGTCTGCACCAGAAAGGCTATCGGCCTTGCATCTTTGTCATCCTTTACGTTTACGACTACTTCACTTTTTTTCATTACTCTCTCCCTTTTGTCCGGGCATTCCTAATCCGTCGGCATATTCGCGGATCTTCCTAAGCCTGTGATTCACACCGGACTTTCCGAGCCGGGGCTCCATCTTTTCTCCCAGGCTTTGTAGCGATGCATCGGGATACTCCAAACGCGCCTCCGCTATCCTTCTGAGTCCTTCCGGAAGCTTCTTCAGTCCGCCGTGAGTCTCGATATAACGGATCGCTTCTATATCCTTCAGCGCTGCCCCTACCGTTCTTTCGATATTTGCCGCTTCAAAGTTCACGCGTCTGTTGACGGAATTCCTCATATCCTTGAGGATGAGTGAATTCTCCATCTCCATCATGGCGCTGACCGCTCCTATGAACCCCAAAAAATCGGCTATGGTCTCTCTTTCCTTAAGATATACGATATGCTTCCCTTTTCTGGATGCGGTCTTTACCTTAAAGCCGTTTTTATCCATAAGCTCCGCGACCGTTTCCGCTTCGTCCGCAGTATCGCAGGCGATCTCCAGATGATAGCTGCTTTTAGGGTCGTTGACCGAGCCCTTATTCACAAAAAACCATGCGAGGATCTTAGCGTCATCCTGCTCTTTGGCAGAGACTGCGCCGGTTCCTTCAGGCTCTTTGGCAGAGACTCCATCAGTTCCTTCAGGCGCCCTGAAGTCGGTCTGAATTATATTATTCGTATTTTGTGGAATTGTAAAGCCCTCTGTTTTTTTTGAAAGCTTTTCCCTGATCTCTCTTTTGACGAGCTGTGAGAAAGACATGTATATCCTACCTTGCTCTTTGACGCGCGGTATCTTTATCGATATCTCTGTGTTCTATCCTTATCCCGTATTCGGCCGTTTCGGATATCCCTTTATACAGCTCTTCCGCAAGACAGACCGACCGGTGTTTGCCCCCGGTACAGCCGACCGCTATCACGAGCTGATTCTTCCCTTCCTTCACGTAATTTGGTATAAGGAAGAGCACCATTTCCTGCAGCTTGCTGAGGAAAACATGCGCTTCCTCAAAGGACATCACGTAATCATGAACGCTCTTGTCCCTGCCGGTGCAGTTTTTCAGTTCTTCGATATAAAAGGGGTTGGGCAGGAATCTGACATCAAAGACCAGATCCGCATCCGCGGGTATCCCGTACTTAAATCCGAATGAAAGGATGTTTACATAGAGATTGCCGTAATTTTTATTCGCCGCATAGATATCGTTTATCTCTTTTTTCAGATCGCGGACCAGCATATGGGATGTGTCCAGTATATATGTAGCGTTCCGCCTGAGATACTTCAGCTGCTTCCGGTCCTCGGCGATCCCGTCCTCGATACGGCCGTCTATCGCAAGAGGATGCGCTCTCCTCGTTTCCTTGAATCTCTTCAGTATCACACGGTCATCAGCGTCAAGGAATATGATCTCATATGGGATCCCCTGTGCCTTCAGCGCCTCGAGGGGCTCTTTCATTTTTTCAAGGCCGGTCCTGGCATCTATCCCTATCGCGACCTTCCCTA
This sequence comes from Lachnospiraceae bacterium, assembly GCA_024699045.1. Taxonomy (GTDB): domain Bacteria; phylum Bacillota; class Clostridia; order Lachnospirales; family Lachnospiraceae; genus NK4A144. Next base: position 12,143 of record JAILQK010000228.1, read on the forward strand.
GCTCGCCTCCGACGGATTCGGAAGCAGAGCCTGCGAAAAGATCCGCAAACTTCTCGATAAGAGGCGCCGGAAGATTGTCCATGCAAAAAAACCCAAGATCTTCGAGCATCCTTAATGTACTGCTTTTTCCCGCTCCGGACATTCCGGTAACGATCACAAGCTTCATTCTGTCTAGAAATCTCCTATTATCCTTACTTCAGGCACGAGCTCTACCCCGAATCTCGCCTTGACCCGTTCCCTGACCTCATCGATCAGATCCAGGATATCGGCGGAAGTCGCATTTCCGAGATTGATGATAAATCCGTTATGCTTAGGCGATACTCTTGCGCCTCCTATGGTGAGACCCGAAAGCCCGGTATCTGTTATGAGCTTCCCGGCATAGTATCCCTCGGGCCGCTTAAATGTGGATCCGGCCGATGCGAATTCAAGCGGTTGTTTTTTGGCTCTCTGCATGCCAAGATCCTTTATCCTGGCATAGATCTCATCCTTTTCCCCGTGGCTTAGACCAAGCTTCACCGACAATATAGGCAGCTTTTTTTCCTGGGCGATCGACATCCGGTACCTGAACCCCATATCGGATCCCTGAATCTCGATCACTTCTTCCGAAGGGTCTACAACCTCTACCGACTTTACGATCTGCGACATCTCTCCACCGTAGGCTCCGGCATTCATAAATACCGCTCCGCCCACGGAGCCCGGTATCCCCGATGCGAACTCCATGCCCGTAAGGGCCGCCTCCGCTGCCATTCCCGCTACCGTCGAGAGTCCGACTCCCGCTCCGGCGGTCACGGTATCACCGTCTATCTCTGTCTCGTTCAGTGCCTCTGAGGTATCCACCACGGTCCCTCTGTAACCTTTGTCCCCGACGAGCAGGTTGCTCCCTTTTCCCAGGATCAGGTATTCTCTTTCCGACTGCCTGAGATAACGGAGAACCCGTAAAAATGCTTCTCTGTCTGCCGGCCTCACATAATGATCCGCCGGACCTCCGGTGCGGAATGTGGTATGCTCGGACATGGGAACCGAACGTTGTACCCGGTCAGCGCCGCAAAGCTCCGCCAGTCTGTTCTCAAAAAAAGTGTTTTCCATCAGATCTTGCCCATCCCAACAGGATCCGGTCAGTCCAGGACCATCTTCGCTGCGCCCAGCAGTCCGGCACTGTTTCCGAGAGTCGCTATAACTATCTGAGCATCCCGGCATGCATGGAAGGTATGCTCATCAAAATACTTTCTGACATAAGGTATGATGATATCTCCGGCTTTTGATACTCCGCCTCCGAGAACAAACACCTCGGGATTTACCACCCCTGCGATGATCGAGAGACCCCAGCCCAGATAAAAACCGAATCTTTCGGCCACTCTTATCGCAAGTCTGTCCCCGTCCCTTACCGCGTCCCACAATGCCTTCGCGGTCACTTCGGTGTTTCTAAGGAGCGAGTCCTCGCCTGATGCTTCAAGCTCTTCTTTCGTAAGCCTGACTATCCCCGTTGCCGAAGCGTACTGCTCAAAGCATCCGGCATTTCCGCAGTTGCAGCGGATCTTTTCATTGGGGTCGAGACATATGTGTCCGATCTCGCCGCCTGCTCCGGTGGTCCCGGCGTAGATCTTTCCGTGATGGATGATCCCTCCGCCTATACCGGTACCGAGCGTGACCATGACCATATCTCCGAAGTCTCTGCCCGCGCCCTTCCAGTACTCTCCGAGGGCCGCCACGTCCGCATCGTTTCCTGCCCTGACCTTCATGCCGCCCAAAAGCTCCGACAGCTCTTCCGCAGCATTAAAGGTTCTTTCCCAGTGAAGGTTCACGGCTTTTCTTATGACCCCATCGTCATCTACGGGGCCCGGAAGACCTATGCCTGTACCGATGACATCCGATGATATCCCTTTTTCCCTGATCCGGTCTTTAACGGACTGTGCTATATCGGGAAGGATATTCTTTCCTTCATCCTCCGTCCTGGTAGGTATCTCCCAGGTCTCGACTATCTCGCCGTCCGCATTGACTATGCCAAGCTTTACTGAAGTACCTCCGACATCTACACCTACTGCGTATCCCATCTTATTCCCCCTTCTTTGAGAGACTGTCCTGTACTCTCTTATAGAGTTCCTGTGCTGCGTTGTATCCCATCTTCTTAAGCCTGTGGTTTATGGCCGCCGTCTCACATATTACCGCAAGATTTCTGCCCGGACGGATGGGGATCACATGGCATACGACTTTATTGCCAAGATATTCCGTATGTTCCTCCTCAAGGCCCAGCCGGTCGTAATCCTTGTCCTTGTCCCAGTCCTCAAGGCGTATGACAAGGTCTATGTTCTGTGTTTCCTCTATGGCCGAAGCTCCGTACAGGGCGTATACGTCGACGATCCCGATGCCTCTGAGCTCTATGAAATGCTTCGTGATATCAGGGGCAGATCCGACCAGGGTCTCATCCGATACCTTCCGTATCTCTACCACATCATCGGTTATAAGTCTGTGCCCTCTCTTTACGAGCTCCAAAGCCGCCTCGCTCTTTCCGATGCCGCTCTCGCCCGTGATCAGAACTCCCTCGCCGTAAACATCGACCAGTACTCCGTGAATGGAGATACAGGGAGCCAGCTTTACATTGAGCCATCTTATTATCTCCGCGGTAAACGCCGAGGTCGGCATCGCGGATTTCAATATCGGAACGTTATACTTGATCGCTTTTTCCCTGAAGCAGACATCCGGCTCCAGGTTTCTGCAAAAGACGATGCACGGGATAGGATTGTCCAGAAACTCCTCATAGATGGACAGCTTTTCCTTTTCGCTTTTCTGCTCCATGAAGGAGTACTCACCGGCTCCTATGATCTCTATTCTTTCCGCATCAAACAGCTCGAAATACCCGGCAAACTGCAATGCCGGACGGTTGATATCCGGCTTTTCGATCTTGATATTCGATATGTCTACCTCGGGTGTGATATTTACGAGTGACATCTTCTCGATGATCTCTTCCAACTGGACACTTGCCATCCCTGACCTCCTTGTGAATGTCATGATTTATTTATTATACCATCCCGAAAGAATCCGGCAACAGACTTTGCCGCTCTTTCATTCATGCCTTCCACTGCCGCGAGCTCTTCCACTCCGGCCTGTTTTATTTTTTCTATATCTCCGAAATGCCGCATCAGTGCCTTGCGTCTTGCAGGGCCTATTCCGGGGATATCATCAAGGATCGAATGAACCTGGCTCATCGATCTTAAAGACCGGTGATACTCTATCGCAAACCGGTGGACTTCATCCTGTATCCTTGTCGCCAGTTTGAAGCCTTCCGACGCCGTATCTATAGGGATCTCTCTGCCTTCAAAGTATATACCCCGTGTCCGGTGTCTGTCATCTTTGACCATGCCCGCGACGGGTATGTCTATACCGAGATCATGCAACACCTCCAGGCATATATTCACCTGACCTTTGCCTCCGTCCATCAGGATCAGATCCGGGTGCCTGCTGAAGCTGTCATATTCCGACCGGGCTTCATGGGTAAACCGTCTGGTCAGGACTTCTCTCATTGATTCGTAGTCATTATTCCCTATCCCTGCCGAGAGCCTGAACTTCCTATAATCGGCCTTTTTGGCCTTTCCCTTTTCAAAGACCACCATGCTCCCGACCGAATCAAAGCCGGAGATGTGAGAGATATCGTACGACTCCATGCGGTTTACGTCAGACAGTCCGAGCCACCCCGCGATCTCCTTGGCTGCACCTATCGTCCGTCCCTCTTCCCGTTTTATCCGCTCTTTGGAATTCTCCAGGATGATGCCGGCATTCCTGTGTGCCAGCTCTACAAGCCTTTCCTTCTGCCCTATCCTGGGAATAAGGATCGTCACC
>JAILQK010000033.1 GCA_024699045.1 Lachnospiraceae bacterium
CTGACCACGGGTACTATCACCAATCCGACGATCATCGCTGCAGCGCCGGCATTGATAGGACTTTGGATAAACTTTGTCGCAGGGAACATGTTTATTACAGTGATCACTATACCTGAAGCAAAGCTCGCCCATACTGCGGCCCGGGTAACCCTCTTCCAGTAAAGTCCATACAGGAAAGGCGCAAGGAATGCTCCCGCAAGCGCTCCCCAGGATATTCCCATGAGCTGGGCTATGAATGTAGGCGGTTTGAGCGCCATTACCACTGAAACCACTATGAATACCACAAGTAAGACCCTCATGACGAAAACCTGACGTTTCTCATCCATATCCTTGATCAGGTTTCCTTTGATAAGGTCGATCGTAAGGGTCGAGCTTGATGTGAGCACCAAAGACGCAAGCGTCGACATCGATGCGGAAAGCACCAGCATGATGACAATACCTATCAGCACATCAGGCAGGGTCGAGAGCATCGAAGGGATAATCGCGTCATATGCTATCGAACCGTCGGCATTGTAGATCGCTTCTGTATCATAGAGTCTGCCGAATCCTCCGAGGAAATAACATCCGCCTGCGATGATCACCGCAAACACGGTCGATATCACGGTTCCGGTCTGTACGGCTTTCTCATCCTTTATTGCATAGAATTTCTGCACCATCTGCGGAAGACCCCAGGTTCCAAGCGATGTAAGGATAATGACTCCAAGAAGGTTTAACGGATCCGTTCCGAAGAACGCGGTAAACGCTCCGGGCTGCCCCATTGTCGCCGGCACATCCGACGGGATCTCCGCAAGCTTTGCGATCGCAGCGTTGAAGCCCCCGTTGCCGTTGAGTATAGCCACAACGACTGCGCTTATTCCGAATATCATTATGATACCCTGTATGAAATCGTTTATCGCCGTTGCCATGTATCCGCCCAGTATGACGTATATACAGGTGAGCGCCGCCATGACTATGACACAGACGCTGTACGGTATATTAAAGGCCATCCCGAAAAGTCTCGACAGGCCGTTATAGACAGATGAAGTATACGGGATAAGAAAAACAAAAGAGATGATCGCCGCTACTATCCTCAGGCTCTTTGAGTGATATCTCTTGCCAAAGAAGTCAGGCATTGTTTTTGCATCAAGGAACTTCGTCATTATCCTTGTCCGGCGTCCAAGGACTACCCACGCAAGAAAAGATCCGAGAAACGCGTTCCCGAGTCCGATCCAGGTTGAAGCGATACCATACTTGAAACCAAACTGGCCGGCATATCCGACAAACACCACTGCAGAGAAATAAGATGTCCCGTATGCAAAAGCCGTGAGCCAGGGCCCGACTTTTCTCCCTCCGAGTACGAAATCATTAACGTTGGTGGTGTTTCTTCTGGAATACAGACCGACAGCGATCATGATCGCAAAGAATACGATCAGCAATAGAACTTTGACAAACATTTTTTAACTCCAATCAATAAACTACTTTATTCCTTCCGGATTCCTTCCCGATATAAAGCTTTTCATCCGCTTTCTTTATGGCTTCCTCCGAGCCGAACATGGGAGAATACTCTTCCATTCCGAAAGTCATCGTGACAGAAAACTTATGTGAGAAAAATTCCAGTTGTGTCTTTTCAATATCCCGTCTTAGCTGCTCAAGCATCGGATAGGCATCATCACCGTTTATATTCTCAAAAACGAATACAAACTCCTCTCCGCCCCATCTGGATACATAACCCTTATCCTTCATGAATTCCTGGAACTTAAGACCCAAAGACTTGAGTACGTAATCGCCGCAGTCATGTCCTCTTGTATCATTTACCTTTTTGAAGAAATCTATATCTCCCATTGCAACGGTGATGCACTGGGTCTCCTCCTTCAAAAGCTCCTCGAACTTCTCGCCTATCGCCCTTCTGTTCATCAGTCCGGTAAGAGGATCGACACCTGCCATCGTCTTGAGCTTGGCATTATACTGCATGAGCTTCTGCTCATCGGCTACATTGTCCTTACACAGGAAATATGCAGCCATGCTTATACTGGAGCTCATGATGACGGTATCCACCATAAGCATTATCACATAGTCCTGATTCGAAAGCTCTATGTTCAGATTTGCCCCCCGTACTCCGAAAAGGACACATATGACTGCCGCGATAAATCCGGTCAATATCAACTTTTGAACCATCCCTTTGGAGGAATCAAACCAAAGAAGCATCAGCGTCAGATACATGAATCCGTATCCGGAAAGCACCCATCCCACATAAGGTCCTGCGATGATACAGACTATATAGGCAGTTATCGCTACGAGAAAAACTATGATATCGCTTCTTTTAACAAAATAGGATAATGCAAAAATCCCGATGAGAAGCCCGCATGCCGCCAGATATACCATATTGGCGGGAAAATACCCCCTGACGGTGAGAAAAACAAAGAAAATAAAGTGCAGCAGAATTGATATACAGTCAACATATCTGACAAGGATCATAAGGCTGTTTGTCCTGCCTTCGCCGATCCTGTCACTCTGTAAAAATTTTAGAAATCTATCGACAATCCCCAACTTACTTTGTCCTGTCTTCTTCCGACTCCCTGACCTGTCTGTCTGCCAGTTATGTACAAACAATTTCAGTGTGTCAAATTTAAAAATATTTACCTAATTATATCACAAAAAGCATATCTTCACATAAAAAATCTGCTTGTATAAAAAAAAAATCAATGTCTTTGTTATGCTTGTCAGATACACCTTTTTTTATAAAAAAGGAGCCGCATGTAGCTCACGACTCCTTTATCATTATGGGCTGATCTGCTCAGTCCTCTTTTCCTTTCATTGACCTTCCGTCATGACTTACCGGTCTTGTGGTTGGAAACGACGTCGAATATGACCGCTATAAGAAGCACCGCTCCTTTGACCACATACTGCCACTGATCGGAAAGACCGTATATAGACATACCCTGGTTGATGACACCGAGGAGGATAGCTCCGACCATGACTCCGGGAACCGTACCTGATCCGCCGTAGGCCGATGCTCCACCGATAAAGCAGGAAGCGATGGCGTCCATCTCGAACGATGTTCCCATGGAACCGTCAACCGAACCGATACGGGCGCTCTGGAGCAGTCCGGAGAAACCTGCCAGGAATGACATCAGGAAATATGCCCAGAAATATACACGTCTCGGATCTATACCTGAAAGCTTTGTCGCTTTCTCATTTCCACCTACCGCATAGAAGTAACGGCCGAAAACCGTGCTTGATGTAACAAATGCAAAGATAAGAACTACAGCAAGGATCCAGATGAGCATGACCGGCACACCCTTATACTGTGAAAGCTTTACAGAATAGATGATGATAAGTGCATCGATGATAACGAGCTTTGCAAGCATTGCCGCAAAAGATCCTGCATCGTTACCGTGTGCTATCGTATTCTTCCTGCCGATGAAAAATGCTATCGCTACGATCACTGCTACCACAATACCTATCACGATCGCTGAAGGGCAGTTCTGATTCTCGTCCACTCCGGGGATCTGGATGTAGCTTGTGAAAAGGTTCAGATAAGACTCATTCATTATCGAGATCGTCTTTGATGAAAGAACGACACGTGAGAGACCTCTGAAAAGGAACATTCCGGCCAGTGTACAGATAAAAGGAGGAATGTGGATATAACCGATGAGATAACCCTGAGCTATACCTATTACAACCGATACTGCAAGAGATACGAGGATAGCAACTCCTGCAGGCTGTCCGATATTGAGAAGCTTGGCTGCCAGAGCACCTGATAAGCAGAGCGTGGATCCTACCGAAAGATCTACGTTACCTCCTGTCAGGATACACAGCAGCATGCCGCATGCCATGACCAGCACATATGCGTTCTGGAGGAGCAGGTTTGACACGTTCTGCGCCAGCACAAGTCTTCCTCCGGTCAAAATCGTAAAGAATACGAATACAATGACAAGTGCTATGACCATTGTATATTTTTTAATAAATACTTTTGCGTTCATTAGTTTCCTCCTTGCTGTGCCCTGTTCTTAGAAAGTATCGCACTCATGATCTTTTCCTGTGTTGCTTCTTCTGCCGTAAACTCACCGGCCATTTCACCTTCATTCATGACATAGATCCTGTCGCACATACCGAGAAGCTCCGGCAGCTCCGACGAGATCATGATCACAGCTTTGCCTTGAGCCACCATCTCATTGATGATGCAGTAGATCTCATACTTAGCTCCTACATCGATACCTCTGGTAGGCTCGTCCAGAATGAGAACCTCAGGCTCCGCAAACATCCATTTAGCAAGCAGGACCTTCTGCTGGTTTCCTCCGGAAAGATTTCCAACCATCTGATCGATCGAAGGCGTCTTGGTATGCATTGCATCCACATATTCCTGCGCCGCCCTGTGCTCAAGCTGAGAATCGAGTATTCCGTTCTTTGAAACCTTTGCAAGCTTAGCCATTGTTGTATTTCTTGCTATGGTATCCGAAAGGATCAGACCGTTGACCTTTCTGTCCTCGGTCGCATAGGCAAGCCCGTGTCCAATGGCATCTCTTTCATTCTTCAGATTGACTTCCTGTCCGTTTATGAATTCGTGTCCTGTGATATGGCTTCCGTAGGATTTGCCGAAAAGGCTCATTGCCAGCTCGGTCCTTCCGGCGCCCTGCAGTCCGGAGAAACCTACCACCTCACCCTTATGGACATTAAAGCTGATCTTATTGTCCACGCACTTTTCGGTGTATACAGGATGGTAAACGGTCCAGTCCTTACACTCAAAGGCCACTTCATCGGAAACCTTGTGCTCTCTCGAAGGATATCTGTTTGAGATCTCACGTCCGACCATTCCTTTGATGATACGCTCCTCATCGATATTATGCTCGGGGTTATCCATTGTCTCTATCGTTGAGCCGTCTCTGAGGACCGTGATCCTGTCGGCAACATATGCCACCTCATTGAGCTTGTGGGTGATGATTATAGCTGTCATGCCCTCTTCCTTGAACCTGAGGAGCATATCCAGCAGCATCTTCGAATCTTCTTCGTTAAGAGACGATGTCGGCTCATCAAGGACCAGAAGCTTAACGTTCTTTGAAAGAGCCTTTGCAATCTCAACAAGCTGCTGTTTACCTGTACCTATATCCTTTATCAGAACCGAAGAACTCTCCTTAAGTCCGACACGCTTCATAGCCTCCTGTGCCTGACCGTAAGTCATACTCCAGTCTATCTTTCCTATTTTATTTTTTCTCTCATTTCCCAGGAACATGTTCTCCGCTATGGTAAGCTCCGGTATAAGAGCAAGCTCCTGATGAATGACAACGATCCCTTCGTTCTCGGAATCTTTAATCTTGCCGAACTGACATGTCTTTCCGTTATATACGATATCCCCTGTATATTCTCCAAAGGGAATGATGCCGGAAAGAACATTCATGAGGGTGGATTTGCCGGCGCCGTTCTCTCCTACGAGAGCATGTATCTCGCCTCGCTCCACCTGCAGATTTACATCATCCAAAGCCTTGACTCCTGGCCAGGTCTTTGTGATGTTTTTCATTTCAAGTATATAATCCGCCAATTATAGCACCTCCTTGAGTACTAGTGCTTTTTAGTTCCTTCTCCTGATTTCCTGCTGAGTTTCTGTTACATTACTTATTTTACTGCTTCTGAAGTTATCTGTCATCTGCAAAAATCGGGCGGGGCCTAACGGAGCCCCGCCCAGGTTTTTACTGAGTAACGGTGATCATCCTACGGGATGAGCATATCCGTCCTTATCCATTGTGTAGTAGCCGGTATCAACAAGCTCTTTCTGGATGTTCTCCTTAGTAACAACTATAGGAACCAGAAGGTATGAAGGGATGACGCCTGTGCCATTGTCATATGACTCTGTATCATATGTGCACTCGAACTCCCAGCCTGCTGATTTGATGAGGCCTTCATCAGGGGTCTCGCCCTTAAGGAGAGCTTCACCTATGTCAAGAGTAGCAACTGCCTCGTTTGCAACAGCCTTGTAAACTGTCATGGTCTGCTTGTCGTCTACGATGTTTGCAAGGTTAGCCTCGTCACCGTCCTGACCTGTGATGATGACTGAATTCTTGCCTGCATAGTCAGACTGAATAGCCTGTGTAACACCGAGTGCTGTAGAGTCGTTAGAGCAAAGAGCTACGTCAAGCTGTGTTCCATCTGAATAGTAAGAACCAAGGATGTTCTGGAATCTCTCCATAGCTGTTGCTGTATCCCACTGAGCTGTAGCAACCTGATCAAACTTTGTCTGGCCTGAAGGAACTACGAGCGTGCCCTTGTCGATGTAGGGCTTAAGTGTGTCATAAGCACCGTTAAAGAAGAATGTAGCATTGTTGTCGGCAGGATCACCTGCGGTGAACTCGATGTTGTAAGTCTTGTCGCCTGCGTTGTCAAGATCAAGAGCATCTACAACATACTGGCCCTGAAGCTTACCAACTGTGTAGTTATCGAATGATACATAGTAGCTGATAGCATCTGTGTTCATGATAAGACGGTCATAAGAGATAACCGGGATGCCTGCTGCCTTTGCATCTGCAAGAACCTGTGTAAGAGACTCACCGTCGATAGCTGCGATAACGAGAAGGTTTACGTTGTCTGCGATAAGACCCTCGATATCCTTAACCTGCTGATCGATCTTGTTGTCGGAATAAGTAAGCTCAACTGTGTAGCCCTTTCCTTCAAACTGCTCTTTAAGATAAGAACCGTCACGATTCCATCTCTCGAGTGACTGTGTAGGCATTGAGATACCTACTGTTCCGCCTGCTGCTGCAGATGTGTCGGCTGCTGCATCATCAGCGGGTGCTGCTTCCTCAGCAGGTGCTGCTTCCTCAGCTGCAGGTGCATCTGCTGCAGGTGCCGCAGTATCAGCGCTAGCTCCGCATCCGGCAAGAACAGTTGCCATCATTGATGCTGCCAAAAGAACTGATAAAAACTTTTTTTTCATAATAATGACTTCCTCCTTATTATTTTACCCCTTAACCGGGGCTGTCTACTTACGAATATCATAATACGATGAAGTCATCTGAAATGTGTTGCCAATGATTAGCATAATCTTTCCGAAAAGATTTTAAGCGAAACGTTTTGACTTTTTCCCGACCGCAAAAAAATCCTAGCCGGAGCAAAAAAATGCGATTTTATTTGTAGAGCTCGTTTCTTGCGTGATAACCGCCGTCAATGATCACCTCGTCTATATTCTCCTGAGTGACCGCAACCGGCGACAACTCAAGACTCGGGACATCATAGATCCCATCATTACGGGTCTTTGTATCATAGGGAAGTTCTTTTCCCTCGGCCATGGCTACGGCGCACTCTGCCGCTTTGCCGGCCTCCTCTTCCACCGACTTGAATACGGTGACTTCCTGGGTACCCTCGACCACTCTCTGACATGCGAGCAGATCCCCGTCCTGTCCCGTGAGGATGACCTTGCCCGAAAGCCTCATTTCCGAAAGCGCCTTATAAACCTGACTGGCTATATCATCATTACCGCACATTATCCCTTTCACATCAGGATATCTGGTAAGTGCCTCTTTGGCATAATCATAACCCGAAAGCGCATTCCACTTGTCGCATCGTGCCACATAGACCTCATCAAGGCCTTTACCGTTTACAGCGCGCTCATATCCATTATCGACCTGAGTCACGTTATTATCGGTGAGCGGACCCTCGATACGGAATACCTTATCCCCTTCCGAAAGATTATCGGTAAGGGTCTTTCCCATAAGATAACCGACCTCTTCGTTATCAAAAGAGATATAAAGATCAGTGCCTGAATTAAGGATAAGCCGGTCATATGAAATAACCTCGATCCCCCGGCTCTTTACTTCTTTGATCACATCCGTCAGCCCCTCGCAGTCCACCGCGACCACGACGATCACATCGGCTCCGTCGGACACAAGATACCTTATCTGCTCGATCTGCTCCTCCGGATCCCCGTTGGCCGACTGGACATTGACCTCAGCCCCCAAAGACTCTGCGGTAGAAACGAATATATCCCTGTCTCTTATCCATCGTTCTATGACAAAGGAATCAAAGCTCATGCCTATCTTTATCTTTGAATCATCATCCGCTTTAGGCGCAGCTCCCGTTTGCTTGGTTTCCGTATCGGCTGCTCCGCATCCGGTAAGCAGGAGCATCACCAGGAATAAAAGTATGGTCTTTTTCATTTTCTGTACTCCGTCGGCGTAACGCCTTCATATTTCTTGAATATCCTTGAAAAGTAGTTGGGATCGGAATAACCGCACTTACTGCAGACCTCCTTAATGGAGTAAGAGGGATTCGTAAGGTATTCCCTGGCCTTTGAAATCCTGTATTCCGTCAGATATTCGATAAAGCTCTTTCCCGTGGTATCCTTGAAGATCCTCGAAAAATAATACGGACTGATATTAACCCTGCGGGCTGTCTCATCCAGAGAAAGCTCATCGGAAAAATGCTCCTTTATGTATTCTTTGGCTTCGGAGACGACCGCATCTGTCCCGACCGGTTTCTTTTTTTCTCCGATAAGTCTTCCTATCTCAAGCGATCTCTCGATAAACCATACCCTGAGCTCGCTTTCATCGGCGGCCCCGTACAGCTCGTCTATATATTTCCCATGATGTATCTCCTGCCCGAGCGACCCTGCTTCCTTTGCCTTTTCCTCAAGAGACATTACATAACCGAGCAATTGCACCCCGGTCTCGTGCAGCGATCCCTGTCCTGCGGTGAGGTCAAAAAGTTCCTCCGCAACAGTCTGCAAAAAAGCGGTATCTCCCCCAAGTCCCGCGCGGTAATACCTCTCCGCCGCATCATTTTGGATAAATGCCTCCGAATCCTCTTTGATCGATGCGGAAACATCATCCTTATGAACTATATGGTTTTTGGATAATCTGAGTGCTTCGATCGCTTCCTTATAGGATTTATTGGCCTCCCCTATCCTCCTGACATCGCCTATCCCGGCCCTTATGACAAGGTCCAGATTATCTTCCAGACGCAGGACCATATTCCTGATATGGGTTATGATGTCCACTCTGTCTTCGTAAGGCATGCTCTTTTCAGCCCACGGCATATACATTACGATCCGGTTGCCCATCACGGGACCCACCACACAGTTTTCAAAATTCTTAACCGTATTCCTGAACTCATCGTAACGGTTGCCCATGCGGACATTGGCCCCCAGCGCGTTCACTATGTGTCCGTCTTCGATATCCTCCCCGAATTCCAGGACACAGATATAACCGTACCGGTCGCTGATTCCGAGCATATTAAGGTATTCGGACGCCGTATCCGGTTCGTCGCCCTGCAGGATCTTGTTCACAAAAGCCGCTTCGATCATAGGCAGCACCGCCGTCAGCGTCTCCCTTACCTTCAGATCATCGGATAACCGTTCTCTCCTTCTGTCCACTTCATTCATAGCCTTAAGACAGATGTCCGATATCTTTTTCTTATTGACCGGCTTGGTGATGTATTCAAGTACATTCAGGTTTATCGCTTCCTGAGCATAAGAAAACCTGTCATAGGCAGTGATTATGATTATAACCATCGCTTCGTCTTTTTTTCTTATCTCCGTGATCGCCTGTATACCGGAAAGCCCCGGCATCTGTATGTCAACAAATGAAATATCCGGGTGAAAGCTGTTTGCCAGTTCTATGACTTCCCGGCCATTCTTTGCAACCTCGATCTCACATTCCGAACCGAAGTTCTCGGATATCGCGCGTTTTATCGCTTCCCTCATTATCCCTTCATCATCAGCTACCAGTATTCTGTACATCTTCTTCCTCTCTTTTGGGTATGCGTATACTCACTGAGGTCCCCTTATCCAAACCCTCGCTGTATATTTCAAGCACATCGTCTCTGTCAAAGAACAGTCTGAGTCTGGATATAACGTTGTCCATTCCGATCCCGGTAGATCCGCTCTCGGAAATATTTCCGCTCTTCTCAAATATACTGTTGATCTGCTCCTCGGTCATCCCCGTCCCGGTATCCCTAACGATGATCTCGATGTCATCTCCTCCGTCCCTGACGGTAAGGAATATGGAACTGTCCGCCTCCTGTCCCCTTATCCCGTGGTTCACGGAGTTTTCCACTATCGGCTGCAGGATCATGCTCGGCATATGGCAGTCAAGCACGGAATCGTCTATATCGGTTTTGAAATCTATCTCGCCGGCAAATCTTACATTAAGGATATATATATAATTGTTGACCATCTCGACTTCCTCACGGATGGTCGATTCTTCGTTTCCCTTTTTTACATTATATCTGAAAAAATCCGCCATGCGTTCCAGAAAAACCGAGGTCCTCTCGTCATCCTCCATCTCGGCAAGCTGGACCCCTGCATTCAGACAATTAAACAGGAAATGCGGATTGATCTGTGACTGAAGGAATCTAAGCTGCGCCTCTTTTAGGTGATTCTGCATCATCAGCTCTCTTTCCACTATGGGAGAGATGATGTTCCGGGTCAGCGCCGGAAGGAGCGCGATCGTCACTGCCATTACCGCTATCAGGATAAGTACGGAGGTGATCTCCATCGTCCGGAGAGCTCTCTGCAGCGTCAGGTAATTCTGTCGGTTACTGATGAACTGCTCCCTGTTCAAAGTTGAGACACTGTCGCCGATGTAATTATAGAGCTTCATCGCCGTTTCATAGTTTGCAACATACGCATCCACATTATTGCCGCGTTTAGCCGACACCGCTCTGTCCGCCGCAGCCAGGAAGGATTCCGACATTCCCCTTATATTTCTTTCCATTATCTTGACGGGTTCATCGACGATCTCATCGGACAGGGTCCTGTACTGCTGCCTGAATTCTTCCTCTGATCGGTAATAATTGGAAAGCGAATCATAATCCCTGATCTCGAGATATCTGTACATATTCTCCTGGACCTCGTTAAGAGAGTCGGAAAGATCGGTCAGGTTAAGGTTTACTGAATAAACGGAATTAAGCCTGTCTACAAGATCATTGATCCTCAAATAGAGTAGCATGTTGCTGACAAGCAGGGCGATGCCGACGAAGAGCATCTCGACCAGGATCTTCTTTGCAACGGGAAGGTCTTCCCATATTTCTCCTATGCTCCTCCTCTTCATCTTACGTCCTCGCTTGATATGAAATCGGCGTTGACGGCATAGTAGGAATTTGTCCTGCCGGTCTCTATCGCATCCGACACTGCCTGCGAAGCGTAAGCACCCATATCCTCCGTTGATATGACAAGGGTCATGAGCATATTGTTGCGCTTAAGCGCTCCGACGGTATTCGGAGAATCATAATACCCTATCATCTGGACTTCTCCGGCCAGGTTCATGTCTATGATGCTCTGATAAACGGTTTCCGTAGTCATACTGTCGAGGCAGATCACAAGCTCAGGTTTTATCTCGCCCTCGAGAGTTTCCTGAACGACTTCTTCCGTACCGAAGGCCTTTTCCTTCGGTATGCGCACCGCGGTTATCGTGACCCTGTCCGCAAGCTCCTCGTTTCCCATAAGCTCTGTATTTATGTCACTGAAGATCTGAAAATCATTTCCGTCGACCCGGTCATCTTTCATAAAAACCGCTATGTTTTTGATGCTCTTATCTGATTTTAAAATAGGAATGAGCTTTTCGGAATACATCTTGCCTGCAGTATAAGGATTCAGTCCGACATAGCTTACTCTCTTGGTATCCGCAGCATCGTTCAGAACGGTCACGACCTGTATTCCGGCATCCGAGGCCTCATCGATCTTTTCCTTCAGCCCTTCGCTTCCGTCATTCTCCACTATTATGCCGTCCACCCCGGAAGCTATACTTATCGTCATAAGATCCGACAATGTATATACGGTCGAATTGCCGGTCTCCTTCAGTTCTACAAAGCAGTCACGCTCTGCCGCATCTTCTTTTGCATGTTTATAAACATCCTGCCAGAATTCATCCTGCGGACTGCCGACTATCATGGCGATATGTCTCGCATAGGTTTCACCGGTTCCCGGAGCGGACATGTTCGCTTCATCTATGATCCTGTTATAAATAAGGTTGACGAAAATGAAGAGCAGGACGATTATGATCACGCCAGTCGCTACGATCGGCCCTATGCTCCTTTTCCCGTCCTTTTTTTCCATGATAACACCGTTCCCCGACTGATACTCTCTGAACGCAGATCATACGTCATTCGCCATCGGATCTAACCATCTAAAGGTCTTACTATACGTCTGCACGTCCGAATGATTATACAACTTTTTTCTCCTCCTGTCTTGCGCCGGGGCGTCGTCGCAATGCCATCACAATGCCGGCGCTATGCCGTCCTCAATGCCTTCGCTATGCCATCGTTGTGCCGTCCATGATGCCGTCCGGCTTGCAACAGCTCTTTCCTTAGATTATAATTCAGACATCGTTTGATAGATTGGTATTTCGATTCAAACCGTAATAAAGGAGGAATAAAATGAACTGGACAATATCAGAAGTAAAGCAGCGCGGAAAGGCCACCTTTAAGGCCGGCTACTGGAAATGTGTGCTCGTTGCTTTTATCATCGCTGTAGTATCGGGCGGTTTCAGTACCGGTACCAGTATTCCAAACTCGATAAACGCTAGTGCAGAGGGCTACGAATCAACCGATTCCGGTATCAGTGAGTTTAGTTTTAATTCTGAGTTTGGGACGGAACAGCTTGAGCAGATGATCGAGGAACTCTCGGAAGGTCCCGGTCTTGGTATCCTGATCGGTGTACTGGCTGTGACATTTATAATCGTATTGGTCATATCCCTTGCGATCAGCATCTTTCTTCTTGAGCCCCTGCTGATCGGATGCCATAAGTTCTTTAAGGACGCCGGGCAGGATCGGACTTACGATCTTGGCACGATGGGGTTTGCGTTCAGCAAAAACTATCTGAACATCGTTAAGATCATGTTCCTGGTAATGATAAAGGTCTTTCTTTGGACCTTGCTCCTTATCATCCCCGGTATAATAAAGTCGTTTGAGTACCGCATGATCCCTTATATCCTTATGGATAACCCCGACATCAGCTCAAAGGATGCTTTTGCCCGTTCAAAAGAGCTGATGAACGGCAACAAATGGCATTCATTCCTTCTCGATCTCTCCTTCATCGGATGGGTCCTGCTCGGAATACTGACCTGCGGTATCCTTTTGATCTTCTATGTTGAGCCGTATATGCTCGCAACCGATGCCGAGCTTTATCTTACACTTAACGGATCACCCAGAAATGATCCCGCAAGCGGAAACATGTATGGAAATCAGACTTACGGAAAGAATCAGTATTATGACCAGAATGCTCCCGCAAACGGTAATGCAAACAACTTTGGCGGCACCTATACGCAGGCACCTCCGCAGTCAAACAGCGGAAGCACCTACGGCAACAGTACCTATGGCAGCAGCGCCTCTGACGATGCTGTTAACACGGGTTCCGCTTCATCGAACGATACGCCGGCATTCGGAGACGAAAGGAATAAGATCTCCGATAACGACAAACCGTTCAATACGCCCTATTGATAATTGATCCTGAGTCCTTTGGGATAATGATTTTTAAGAATACCTTTTGAAGCTTTGGCCCAGCCCAGCGAGATGCCGGAAACCGTTACAAGGATCCACCCGTCATCTCCTGCGGCAGGGTCGTTTTTTGTCAACATGCTTCCGGTCGACGCCTCATTGTCGAGATCCCCTGCAGATATCGTCTGTCCGTTAAGATAATGCGTTACCATGACGCCGTCGGCCGAGAGCTCCGCCGCGCGCAAAACATCCGCCGGTCCAAGCGCAAGGGCAAATGCATGTGAGGGGATAAACCGGTCCTTTTTTATTTCACCAAGCTCAAGTCCGGCCCTTAAGACCCTGCACCCTGAAAGCATGATAAGTCCGCCTTCCGGTCTAAGGCACAGCTTTTTCCCAAGCATGAAAAGCTCTTTGGGAGAGTCCAGATGATCCCTTATCTCTCCGTCGGCTACCGTCTCCGACAGGAATTCAATAAAAGGGGCGATCCCCTGTTTCTGCTTGTTTGAAAGCCCCGGTTCCTGCGCCCCGAAGTATCCGTATGAATCAGCCTTAAGTTCACCGTCGCGCCGGAGCACCGCAAAGAAATGACCCTCTCCGCCCCCGTCCTGCGGCCATATACGGAAAATACCGGCTGGGGATGCGGTCCCGGGCTTGGATCCCGATGCGGTCTCAGGCTTGGTCTCGAATACAGTTTGTGACCTCACCCCCTCGGGGATCGCACAATCCACCGGATGGTAGTCCGGATGTGATTCAAGAAAGCTTTTGATCTGAAGCTCGTTCTCTTCCTTCGAAAAAGTACAGGTGGAATAAACAAGTCTTCCCCCCGGCTTCAACATCGACGCAGCCGCATCAAGTATCCTCTCCTGCCTTGAAGCGCACATGCTCACATTCTCCAAAGACCACTCTTCCAAAGCCCTGGGCTCCTTTCGGAACATCCCCTCCCCGGAGCAGGGCGCATCGACCAGTATCCTGTCAAAAGAAGCCGCAAAACGCCCGCACAGGAAATCCGGATCATGAGAGATCACGACGGCGTTTTTTATCCCCATCCTTTCGATGTTCCGGGAAAGTATCGTCGCCCGGTCCGAAACAGGCTCATTGGAAATGAGAAGTCCCTTCCCGTTAAGATATGAGGCGATCTGAGTACTCTTTCCGCCCGGAGCTGCGCACAGATCCAGCACACACATTCCGGGATGCACATCAAGCATCGCGACAGGCGCCATTGCCGACGGTTCCTGTATGTAATAGGCGCCGGCAGAATGGAGCGGAGATCTCCCCGGAGTATCTGACCCTCCGTAATAATACCCCTGCTCCTCCCAGGGAACGGATCCAAGCCCGGAAGTTATGATCTTTGAAGTCTTAAGATCGGTCTTAAGCGTATTGATCCTCAGTCCCTTTTTTGCTTCATCAAAATAAGATCTCAGGAATGAACCGGATTCATCCCCGAGATCTTTTTTCATTCTATCCGTAAATGCTTTTGGCAGATCGGATCCCGGTATCATATCTGTCCTACGGCAAGCAGGACAACACCGCATATGATAACAGTGATCCCGATCAGCTTTCTCTTCGTTATCTCCTCATGGAGCAGCATCCTTGATATGAACATCGTCCAGACATAGGTAAGAGAGCCAAGCGGAAGGATTATCGCATAAGGCAGAAACTGCATGAGCACGATGCTCAGGCATGACGATATCACATAAAGGAACCCGCCAAGGTAAAAGAAAGGCGATTTTATTATCTCTATCTTATTGTCAACTCCCGAAGATTTCTTAAGGAAAAAGCTTGCAAAAGAAGCGACCAGTGTCTCTACCAGAAGGATAAGCGCAAGCATCATCACCATTTTAGCGTTCATTTGCTCGACCCTCCTATAAGGATCACCCCGACTATGATCACAACTATACCCAGAATGGTAAGCGGAGTGATGGGTTCTGTAAGAAAGATCGCGGATATTATAAGGGCAAACACATAACTCATACAGTTCATCGGCTGCAGGACCGAAAGCTCTCCGTATCCCAGCGCTATCGTCATCACTGCCGCGCCTATCACGTAGACCACGAATCCCGGAAGGATCTTTAGGAACACTCCCCATATTCCCTGTATACTGGTTATCGCCGTTGCGATATCACTCAGATCCGCTCTTTTCCACAGAAAAGAACCTATGGAAAGCGTAAGCGCCGATATGAGCATCAGCACCATGCCCTTCCAGTTTCTTTTTAACGACTCGATCATTTTTCAGCTCCTCGAATAATTGCTCTTTTTAGCATTTTCAAAATGCCCCGTTAATTCTCCGGCAAATAAATAAATATGTCAAGCAAAGCAAGCCCGGCATTCTGATAGTAATATTATTTTAATGACTTATGGGTTCTGTGCCCAGAAAAGCGCGGCCTTTACAGCTCTTTTCCACCCCTTGAGAAGTTCCTCTCTCTTCCCACTGTCCATGTCATGCTTAAATTCACGGCCAAGCTGCCAGTTCGCCCTGATCTCATCCTTGTCCCGGTAGAAGCCCACCGCAAGTCCGGCAAGATAAGCCGCGCCCAGAGCCGTGGTCTCGATACATTTGGGACGCTTCACATCACATTGCGAGATATCGGCCTGAAACTTCATGAGGAAATTATTGGCAGATGCCCCTCCATCAACCTTAAGGTCTTTTATACGGACCCCCGCATCATCCTCCATTGCGGAAAACACATCAAAGGACTGATAGGCTATGGACTCCAGGGTAGCTCTTATGAACTGTTCCTTTCGACAGCCTCTGGTTATCCCGAATATACTGCCCCTCGCATACTGATCCCAGTAAGGCGCGCCCATTCCGGTAAAAGCCGGAACGACATACACTCCCTCTGATCCCTTGCGGGCCTCATCGGCATATTCCTCAGACTGTGAAGAATCCTTGAGCATCCTCATCGAATCTCTGAGCCACTGTATCGCTGCCCCCGCTACAAAGACCGATCCTTCCAGCGCGTAATCAGGCTTATCTTCCGCTCCTGCCGCTATCGTGGTGACCAGACCGCTTTTTGATTCCACTGCCTCTTTCCCGGTGTTCATCAGAATAAAAGAGCCTGTCCCGTATGTATTCTTGACTTCTCCTTTATCAAAGCAGCACTGTCCGAAAAGAGCCGCCTGCTGATCTCCCGCCGCCCCGGCGATGGGGATCCGGCCTCCGAAGATCGACTCATCGGTATATCCGTATACCGAGCTTGAAGGGAGAACCCTTGGAAGCATCGCCGCCGGAATGTCAAAAATGTCGAGAAGCTCCTTGTCCCAGCATAGCTCATGTATGTTATAGAGCATCGTACGGGAAGCATTTGTGTAATCGGTGATATGCACGAGTCCTTTGGTAAGCTTCCAGATGAGCCAGGTGTCTACGGTCCCGAAAAGAAGCTCGCCGTCTGCGGCCCTTTGTCTCGCGCCACTCACATTATCAAGTATCCATTTTATCTTACTCGCCGAAAAATAAGCATCCGGAACAAGCCCCGTTTTCTCTCTTATCATAGTCGAATAGCCCGATGCTATCATCTGATCTATAATGGGAGCCGTCCGTCTGCACTGCCACACTATGGCATTATAGACTGGTTCTCCGGTCTTCTTATCCCATATTATCGTCGTCTCCCTCTGATTCGTGATACCAAGGGCCGCGATGTCCTCGCATCTGGCACCTATCACGGCCATCGCCTCCATGGTGACCGAAAGCTCCGAAGACCATATCTCCATGGGATTATGCTCGACCCAGCCGGGTTTCGGATAATACTGTTCAAACTCTTTTTGGGCTATGGACTTTATGATCCCCTGCTTATCAAACAGTATGCATCTTGAACTGGTAGTACCCTGATCCAATGCCATGACATACTTTGCCATTTGAATATACCCTCCTTTTTTAACTACATGATCATGATGATCTCAGTCGATATCCGTGTCTGCTGTGATATCCGTGCCTGCGATGATATCCGCGCCGGTGCCGGCTATATCATGTATTATCACATCCCCGGTCGAAACAGGAACAGTCACGCTTACACCGGTAAGCTCTTTTATAACATCAGATATTTTATCCTTGGGGATCGTTCGGTCCGTTTTAACCGGAAGTGCCTCTATCCCACCGCCTTCAAGCTTTACCGTAGTAGTCACGATGCGTCTCGGAGCCGTTAATTCCTCCGTAGCATATCTGACCCCTTTCGGACAACGGTTTCCGGAAACCTTCACCTTTCCGTCATCATCCTTTACCGCAGTGAGCTCGCACCCGTTCGGACACATGATACACGTCAGCCTGTCCTCGTTCTCCCCCGGACGATATACATTTTTCTCTTCGGAATCAACATAGCCGCCGGCCCCCTCGGGCACCCGTCCATCCCTGATATATGCCGCCGCGTTCTCACCGGCATGGGCCGACTCTTCCGATACATGGTCAACTATATCATGGACATGGAGAACGTTACCGCAGGCAAATACCCCCGGGATGGAAAGCTCCAGATCCGCTTTTACCACGGGCCCTCCGGTCTTATCATCGATCCCGGCGCCAAGCTTCCTGGTAAGTTCATTTTCCGGAATGAGCCCCACCGAATAGAGCACGGTATCACACTCGACATACTCTTCAGTCCCCGGGATCGGCCTGCGTCTTTCATCAACCGACGCGACAACTACGCCTTCCACCCTGTCTTTTCCGCGTATCTCTGTCACGGTATGTGAGAGCTTAAGCGGTATGCCGAAATCATTTAGACACTGTATGATATTTCTCTTAAGCCCGCCCGAATGATCCATTATCTCCACGACCATCCGCACCTTTGCCCCCTCAAGCGTCATCCTTCTTGCCATGATGAGTCCTATGTCACCGCTCCCTACGATAACAACCGTTTTTCCGGGCATATATCCGTGTATATTTACGTAGAGCTGCGCAGTTCCCGCAGAAAATACCCCTGCCCCTCTGTATCCCGGTGTGTTCACGGCACCTCTGGGCCTCTCCCTGCACCCCATGGCAAGGATCAAAGCCCTGGCCTTTATACGATACATACCTCTCTGCCTGTTCATACAGGTGATAAGCTTATCTCCGGACTCGTCAGTACCCAGATCCGTCACCATGGTCTCGGTAGAATAAGGGATCCCAAGTTCCCTTATCTTTCTTTCATACCTCGATGCATATTCCGGTCCGGTAAGCTCCTCCCGAAATGTATGAAGCCCGAATCCGTTATGTATGCATTGATTCAATATCCCACCCAGACGGCTGTCCCTTTCAAGGATCATAATATCGGTAACACCCGCTTTGAATGCTGATTCTGCCGCTGCAAGTCCTGCAGGACCTCCCCCGATTATAACTATGTCACAAGCATTCATCCGCCGTCTCCCGTGTCCTTAGACCTTCAGTCATCATTCCGTATCGCAGGGTCTTTCTTTATTCCTGCCCTTAAGGATCTCCGAGCCTTCTCCGGCCTTAAGTATCTCAGTAGGCTTTACCCCAAGCTCTCTTGCAAGGATATCGACCACCTTCGGCGAACAAAAGCCTCCCTGGCATCTGCCCATGCCGGCTCTGACTCTTCGTTTCACGGCATCTACAGTCCTCGCTCCTACCGGTCTCCTGATCGCTTCAAGTATCTCTGCCTCTGTCACAAGCTCACACCGGCAGATAACATTTGCAAATGCGGGATCGCTCTCTATAAGAGCCTGTCTTTCGGCATCGGAAGCATCCGCAATGGAGGGGATCGCTTCCCTTTCTTCGACAAAACCGGACTTTTCCTTCAGGTCCATCCTCCGGCCGAGAAGCTCTGCCACATATTCTCCTATCGCGGGAGCCGCTGACAGTCCCGGAGAATCTATACCCGCGATATCCATGAAGTTATCGGAGTCGGCCGCAAAAGCGATGATGAAATCTCCTCCGGCTTCCTTTGCCCTTAGTCCCGCAAAAGAGGTGATAACCTTTCCCGAAGGCATACCGATCACGCTCATTGCGGCTGTATCCAGCACTTCCTTAAGTCCGGCGGCGGTCGTGTCCACGCCCTCTTTATCATCAACAGTGATCGCCGTGGGGCCCGCCATAAGGTTTCCGTGTACGGTCGGAGTTACCAGTATGCCTTTTCCCTTTTCCGAAGGGAGCTGGAAAAGCGTATGACTTACAAGTCCGCCTGCTTCCTTGTCAAAAAGACAATACTCGCCTTTTACGGCTCTGATACTTACCGGGGTACGGCTCACCATGGAATGTATCCTGTCCGCATAGACCCCTGCGGCATTTATCACATACCGCGCTCTTATTTCTCCGCTCCCGGTGGTTATCACATACTCTGTATCGTCCCTTTCAATGTCGATAACCTCGGATCTGAGCATAAATTCCACTCCGTTCACGGCCGCATTCTCCGCCATTGCAACGGTCATCATGAAAGGATCGGCAATGGCTCCCGTTGGGACATACAGAGCCTTTTCCACCGCAGCGTTTATATTCGGCTCCATGGATCTTATCTCATCTTTGTCGATGATCCGAAGCCCGCTCACACCGTTCGTAACCCCTCTTTCATACAGGGTCTGGAGCATGCCGGCATCCTGTCCGCTCCGACAGATAACAAGTGATCCGTTACGTTTATAAGCAAAAGAAAGCTTTAGTGAAAGCTCCTCCATCATCCGGGAACCTCTCACGTTCAGCTTTGCTTTAAGACTACCGCCTGCTGCGTCATAGCCTCCATGGATTATCCCCGAATTTGCTTTTGACGTTCCCTCGCAAATATCGGTGCCCCGCTCCAAAAGGCAGATCTTCAGCTCATACTTTGACAAAAATCTCGCGACGGTGCATCCGACCACACCACCGCCGATAACAGCTACATCATACATATCGTTCCACCGCCGATTACAGCTACATCATACATACTCGTTTATTCGGTCCTCTCTTCCTCTTCACAGAGCGATCTCGGTTCCTAAAGACACGGAATATATCACTTTTTCGGAGCTGTCTGCCGTCATCAGCTGACGCAGGGCACTTTCATAATAATCAAGCTGCGCCTGATAGCGGTCGATAAGTATCTGTTCATCTCTGACACTGTCTGTCTTGTAATCCACGACCACTACTTTCCCGTCTTCAATGAAGAAAGCATCTATTATCCCCTGGACCATTACCCTGTCCTCTTCGGGATAGGATTTATCTATCCTTGAGGCGGGCACGGAAATGATGAACGGCTGCTCCCTGTACAATTCATGCCTTTCGTCAGCTTCCTTCATACGTCTGCAGATATCAGAAGATAAAAAAGTACTGATATCATCTGTTTTTATATATCCGCGCTCCTCAGCAGACAGCTTTCTTTCAGCGACCAGGCTGTCAAGATATGACTCGATCTCCTGATCCGTTCCCGACATTCCAAGCCTAAGGTGTTCGAAAGCTGTATGCACTGCCGTTCCTCTTTTTGCGCCAGCGGTAGGAACGACTCTGTCTCCGCGGGGATCCGATGCGATCGACACGCCTTTCTCTTCCATTGCCTCATGCTTGATATAGGATACCGAGACCTTCTGCGGCACGTTGACAGACTTTTCGTACGGATATTCGAACCTCAGATCCTTAAGTATCTCTTCTATATCCCCGTCGGCAACCTTATCGCTGAGTTCGATCACCTCTCTGACATCGGATGCTTTTGCAGGCTCTGTCGCTGCATCATCAGCATTCTCATTTTGAATGACGGGGATATCCTTTATTTCAAAGCTGACGTTATCATTCATTCTGGTTATGGCGGTCTCAATAAGATCCCTAAGAGTTGAAGCCTGAGCCGGATCGGTCTTTGAAACTTTCTTATTCTCCTTCTCTTCCTCCGAAACAGCTGTAAGTATCAGCTTGTTCTCGGCCCTGGTCATAGCGACGTACAGGATCCTCATCTCCTCGCTTACCGTAGCTGCCCGCATATTGTTTGAAATGATCTTTTTTATGACAGTCCTTATCTTCAGATTTCTCTCCCTTATTATCAGATCCAGACCGATCCCGAGCCCGTCATCAAAGATCATCGTATCGTTCGAATCAGACTGATTGATCCCCTTTGAAAGGTTGCTCACAAAGACTACGGGAAATTCAAGCCCTTTTGAATGGTGTATGCTCATGATCCTTACCGCATCGGTATGGACAGTACCGGAAGCCTCCCCGAAATCGATATCATATTTTTTCATGTTGTCGATATATCTGAGAAACTTAAACAGACCATGAAAGCTGGTCTTCTCAAATTCCGCGGCCCTCTTTTTAAGAAGCCTGAGGTTGCCCTCCCGTCTCATGCCGTCGGATAGCGCCCTCACAAAATGATCATAATGAAAATCCGAGATTATCTCCTCGATCAGCTCGTGTATAGGAGTATAGACCGACTTCTTCCTGTAGGAATCAAGCCTTTCCACAAAAGACCGGCATCTGTCATCGGAAGCCGCCGCGTTTACGAGACTGTCATAAAGATTCTCACCGGGAGCGCTGCTCCTTACGAGGACCATATCCGAGGGACTGAATCCTCCGAAGTATCCCATCATCACCCCCGCAAGAGGTATGTCCTGTCTCGGATTGTCTATGATAGTGAGCAGATTCAGTATCTCTCTGATCTCGTAAGACAAAAGATAACCGCTTTTAGAATCAAAGACCAGCGGGATCCCTTCGGAAGCAAATACTTCAGCATAAATATCGCTCGTTTCTTTAAGCGATCTGAGAAGTATGACAATATCGCCGTATCCACACTCCCTGACCTTATTATCCTTTCGGTTCTCAAGCTGCAGCGGTTTTATTTCCGCCATGCCTTCCTGCTCTGCGGGATCACCCCCCGGATCATCAACCGGATCTGGGAAAGAATGACCTTTCAGAGGTTTCCCCACAAGCTCCCGGATCCTTGCCGCGATGGCTCTGGCCTCTACGACTGCCTTTTTCTCGGTGCCCTTCGAGTCAAAACCTATCCTAAGGTATTCCGTATTCCATTCAGGCGCTTCGTGCTTATACACACCTCCGTAATGGAGACTCTGGCTCTCGTCATAGTACGCTCCCCCGCATTCTTTTGACATGATCGAGCCGAAAACGCCGTTAACGGCCTCTGTCACCGGTCTGCTGCTCCGGAAATTCTTCGATAGGGTTATAAGCGAAGACGCTTCATCCATCCCTGCCCGATATCTCTCGAATTTATCGGTAAAAAGACCGGGACAGGCATCCCTGAAACCATATATGCTCTGCTTGACATCGCCTACCGTGACATAGTCGTGTCCGTTCGATACCGCCTTAAATATCTCCTCCTGCACACGGTTGCAATCCTGATATTCGTCTATTATCAGTTCTTTGTAGCGTCCCCTGATATTCTCACGGGTCTCATCATCTCTTAAGATCTCAAGCGCCATATGTTCAAGATCTGAAAAATCAACAACGCCCCTGTCCTTTTTTGCCTCCTCGTATCTGTCTATGTACTCATTCGTGAGGTCCGCAAGCATCTCTGCATAAGGGAGACATTGACTCAGCTCATATATGATATCGTCTGTTGTTTTTGAAAACAGATCCAGAGCGATCAAATTGCTCAGGATGTCTTTTGCATTGCTTCTGAGTGCCTTGGCTTTCTCCCTGAGGTCCGGATCTATCGAATCATCCTTTTTTCTGCTGAGAGCCTTAAATGACAGCTCCTGGGCAACATTGCGGCAGTCGCTGTATGTGTTGGCTGCATCAAGCTGTCTGGCCTGTTCAAGATCCGATTCGATCATCTCATTATAAACAAAGGGGCCGCCCGGAGCTTCGCATATTGACTTTGCCTGTTCCAGGATATCCAGCACAAGACGGATCTTTTCTTTTGCAAGCCTCATTAGCTCCTGCATAAAAATGCTCTTTTCCAGCTCTTCTTCGGAGGTAACCTCATACTGTTTCATCATGGCAGAGATATACCCCTTCGGATCCGGTCTTGCGATCGCAAACCGGTAAACGTTTCTTATGCCCTCAGCTACTCCGCTGTCATTTCTCCCGGTCGAAGCAAAATCCACAAACCGGTAAAAGGCCTCATCCCCGCTCTCATACCTGTCTTCGAGCAGGCGGTCCATGACATCCTGCGCTATCAGCCTGAGTTCTCCTTCGTCCGCCACGCGGAATGAAGGATCGATGCTGCATTTATTAAAATGTTCCCTTACGAGATTAAGACAAAAACTGTCGATCGTGTTGATATCAGCCGTAAATATTAGCGACATCTGCTTTGAAAGATGCTCCCTCTGAGCCCCGGTCAACGTTCCCGACATAAGCCTCTCCGATAAGGCATCCCTGATCCTGTCCTTCATCTCCGCAGCCGCAGCTCTCGTAAAAGTGACCACCAAAAGCTCGGATACCGAGTATCCTTCCTCTGTGATGAGTCTTATCACACGCTCGACAATAACGGCCGTTTTTCCTGATCCGGCTGCCGCCGAAACCAGTACATTATGCCCTCTGTCCCCTATGAAACCAAGCTGTTCCTTTGTATACTCCACTCGCTGCTCCTGCCTCTGCTTCTGCTTCTGCTTCTGCTCCTGCTTCTGCTCCTGCCTATGTTCCTGCCTATGTCGCCTCTGCCTATGTTCCTGCCTATGTCGCCTCTGCCGTTCCTGCCCTGCTCTTTCACCGGTTTTCTGTACTACTCATTACCCTGATCCTTGCTCTGATCCCCGCTATGATCCTTGCTCTGGTCCCGCTCCTGTCCTTCACTCTCTGATGCGGTATCTGCAGTCCAGGCTGCCGGAAATTCCTGTTTCTCAAGCACACGGTATCTTCCCCCGTCGCATATCTCCTTATACCTGCAATATTTGCATCCGTCATTGTTACCCAGTCGATAGGGGCTTCGCGAAATATCCCCTCCTATGATCTTCTCCTTAAGGTCTCCGGTAAGTCTTACGGTATGATCGAGCATCCCTCTCAGCTGCTCCTCGGTATAAAGTTTGACTTTTTTCCTGCCTGCCGAGGGCACTCCGTCCTTATCCAGACCGGCAGGGATAACAAGTGAATTTTCTGTTGCCTTAAGTGTGTTGTCGAATGATGTTATTACCTCCGGGGCTCCGTTAACTATACCTCTTAACATGAGCTCTTTTTTCACGAATGCCGATATCTCATCCTCGCTGCTGTTTCTCAAGCCATCAAAGACAGGATCATCCACATGGTAATAAAAGAGTCCCGCAGGCCGTGCGATCCTGCCACCCGCCGAAGCCGCCCTGAGTTCAAGCGCCGCATTCATGTAAAGAGGAAGCTGGATATCAAGCCCGTAATAAACCCGGTCCTGATCAAATGTCTTGTTTCCTGTCTTGTAATCGATCACATCCAGATAGATGCCCGAATCGGTGATCGCCTCATCACTCCGGTCGATAGTTCCTTTCAACCCTGCCGACGTAAATCTCCGCTCGAAATAGATATTATCAAAGGACCCTCTCCCCGCCTGAAACCGAAGTGTATCGATGCTTCGCCCGGCCAGTCTTTTCAGTCTTTGTACTGCATAAGCATACCTTGCTCCTGATCTCACAAGAGAAGCTATCCTGCCCGATGTGCTGTCGTCGGCAGCCTCACTGACAGCACTTTCCAAAAGGATCTCCGCCTTCTCATCGGACACCGATCGGAATGACAGTCGCTCCTGCGCAAGCTTCCCCGAGAATATCTCAAGGACCTTATGCAGCAGGGTTCCTATATCCCTCATCTCAAATTCAAAAGTGCGTCTTTCGGAAAGTCTAAGGCCATATTCAAGGAAATGACTGTAAGGACATGCTGCAAACTTTTCAAGTTCCGTAGGGCTCTCTATAAAGCTGTGGCCGAATAAAACCTCACCGGCCTCTTCGGACAGAGCATCTTCTTTTTCCGAGTCCTTAATAAGCGCCTCCGTGATCCTCTCCGTCCCGTTTTCTCCATCCTTATATTCTTTTAACGCCCTAAGATAAAGTGAGGCCTTGGAGGGATCCCTCTCCATGTTCTCGGCAAAAGAGCCTATAAGATCATCCCCGGAAATGATAAAGGCGGAACCGTCAACTCCCGGGACTTCGTCTGTATTCATGCATCTGCGGGCTTCCTTCATGAAATAGGATTCCCGGTTTGCCGCTCCGTCAAGCGAGTTACCGGAATAAGAGAAGCACACCTTTTCAGACGGCTTCATAAGGTTCATGTAAAAATAGAACTTCTCCCGCTCTACATTTTCCGCAACCGTGGGTGCCACCTCGATCCCGATCGACTGAAGGATTTGTCGGTCACTGTCAGATATGAGACCGCCCTTATTACCCGAAGCCGGGATGGCTCCCTCGGCCATTCCGATGAAAAATAACGTGCGTATATGATTGAACCGGCTGCGGGTCAGATCTCCTGCCATCACAACATCGGATTTAGGCGGTATGACCCCGACCCTGATCTCTGACAGGGCATCCTCGTAAAGCTCCGAAAATTCCCGTACAGAAACCTTCTGACTCCCTATCAGCGAGTCCATATTGTCAAATTGTTCATTCAGGATATCGTAAATCTGGGAATACTCTATAGCCCTTTCCGGATCTTTGCCCTCATTCCGGAAGTATTCCACATAGCCGGCAAGCTTTTCCTCGGCGTCAAGGCTTTTATATATCTCCCTGACCGCCCTGATAAGATCGCTGACGGGTACCTCCGGGGTCTCGCGCATCAGAGATGACAGCGGAGACAGGATATCCCGGAGCCTGAGCCTTACGCTCTCGGCCGCCGCCCTGTCTCTTTTGGAAACACCCCTGAATATGGTCTCGAAAGGCTTCTCATAGGCCGCTCTCCCTTTGATCCCGGTTGCGAGGATGTAGTTTTCGGCCATATCTATATCTTCCGTGTCGATATCGGTAAGCCCTGTACGAAGCAGATGGAACACCGAATCATATGAATAGTTTTCCTTTATCACAAGGATCGCCGCCCTTATGAGCTCCGTGAAAGGATTCAGGCTTATATGCCTCGTCTGGTCAACATAGACGGGAATATTGAGCCTTGCGGCTTCATTACGGACAATATCACCGTATACAGCCGTATCTCCCATAAGGATCCCGCATTCTCTGTAATGGTATCCTTCCTCACGCACCAGATGCGCTATCCGGTGCAGGGTCTCACGAACCTCCGTATATACCCCATCCGCGGTATAAAACGAGACCGATCCGTCATTTTTTGCCGGATCTCCTGTCTTAGGTTCAAAAATATACCCGCCAAGAAGCCGGATATCACTTTCAGACGCATGCCGTCTGTCCTCCGTCAGACCGATCACATCCAGTCCGCCGCTGTGTTCGGCAAGCTTTTCAAGGATCTCATGCGTGGAATCCCCCAGACCGAACAGACCTCCGCGCGCCTCTCCGGTCCTGGTGGCCGTCACATATATATCTTCACACTGAGTGAGAAGCGCCTCGATAAAAGTATATTGTACGGGAGTGAACCCGGTAAATGAATCGAAGATAAGCGTTGATCTCTTGAGAAAAGGCGCATTATGGGCCTCCGCGGAAGCCTTGACCAGAAGCTCCTCCCTGGTCATGAAATCGTTGCCCATATACTCCCTGAAACGCTTGTAGATAAGCGCAACGTCTTCAAGCTTTCGTGAAAGGAAGGGAGATCTGCTCCCGGTCTTTCTTGCTATCTCCGGGATATCCTCCGGACCGATCCCATATTGCATGAATTCCGAGATAACGGATCTGACCTCGGCGACATATCCGCTCTTTTTTAATTCTCCGCCAAGGACCTTTAATTCGGATCTGATATCATCTGCTATGTGTCTGATTATAAGGTTTTTCCCGGAGTCATCGATAAGATCCTGCGCCTCTCCCCCTGCAGCCTCAAATATCCTGTGTGCAAGCCGGTTAAAACTTAGGATATCGATGTTGAGGATCCCATGCGCCGGACTCATGTCGATTATATCCTTTTGAGCAGAGATCGAAGACTGCTCAGGGATCACAAGGATATGATTCCTGTCCTTGTTTCGCTCCGCGCCTTCAAGCAAAAGTTCGTATGCTTTTGTGGTTTTCCCGCTACCTGCAGGTCCTTCTATAAGATGAAGCATACTCAAAAGTATATCTTATATCGGGATTAATGGCAAAATCTCTCATAACCCGAAAAAACGGTATATGTGCCGTAAACGACGATAAAAAACAGGGTTTCAATGTTTATTGACTTTATACTTCCAAAGAAGTATAATATGATTTATACTTCTTTGGAGTTATAGTATCAGAAAACGTCAAAAACAGCGTAAATACAGCATTTGCGGCAATTTTTATCAAGAAACACGACAGGCAGCCTCAAATATGATATTAATAATCAAATGGTTAAGGCCGGAGTAAGGCCGAGATAACCTTGTTTGAAATCAGAAATCCTTATTTGAAGTCAGAAATCATAATAGGAGAACTCTATGAGACTATATCACGGTTCAAAAAAGATCCTCGCTATGCCGATATGCGATCACAAAAGTGTCGCACAGGATTTCGGTGCGGGTTTATATGCGACTGAGAGCGAAGAACTCGCAGGACAGTGGGCTTCTGCCGGTCCCGGAGGCGGTTTTATCAATGTTTTTGATATAGATACCGAAGGTCTTAGCATCATCGATCTTTGCAGCGAGGATTATTCCATTCTCAACTGGGTCGCGATCATATTATCAAACCGTATCATACGCTCAGATGCCCCCGGTCCTGAAAAGACCGCCGGGAAGATACTATCCGTTCATATGCCGGATATTTCGGGCGCCGATATAGTAATGGGCTACCGCGCAGACGGCATTAATCTTGCGCTTTGCAGAGCCTTTATCGAGGGAAAGCTCACGACGGAAGCCCTCGAAGAGCTGATCATCAAATGCGATCTGGGAGATCAGGTTTTACTTAGGTCAGACCGGGCTGTATCCCGTCTGGTCTTCAAAGATGCGATCCCCACGGACGGAGCCGTTTATCATCTTCAAAGACAGTCTGCCGAATCAAAGGCTGCCGCTTTGTCTTCCCGCTATATAGGAAACGAGCTGTCAAACTCTATGAGATGCCTGGGAGAGTTGCTCTCCTGCTCCTGTAATGCTATTGACGGGCCCGATCCCGAACGCTTTCTCGATATGTTTATGATCAGTGGTTATTCCCGACGCTATGAAACCGGCGATCCCTCTGTCATATACGGTCTTTCAGGCACGGAATTATATCATAAGGTGATCGCAGACTGCGATTATCCATCAGGCAAAGCCCCGGATACCGGGGAAAGGATCCGGCATGACGGCGCATACGGATGCGGTGAGCTCCTTGCATATTATATGCAGGAAAGCGGGCGCCCGCTAAAAGATATCTTTCGTTATTTATCATTTGGACGGCTATACGGGTTTTACCCCGAATTAAGCAGATCTACGCTTAAAGAAGCATCTTCCGCGATTGAAAGGAAGATACATGAAAGAAGCACCTCCTCTACCAGGCTTCAGACTGTAAGGAAACGTTCCGGAATGTCCCAAAAAGCGCTTTCAGAAGCCTCTGGAGTCAATATAAGGACCTTACAGCAATATGAGATCGGGAATAAGGATATAAACCATGCAGCGGCCTGTAAGGTGCTCTCCTTATCCCGAACCCTTTATTGCGATCCCAAGGATATCATGGAATACAGACCCGACTGATCCCGGGATGTTCATGGATATCCGGCATGACCCCGGGGGATCACTTGAATTTATTCATAAACTTCGCAAACGGCCCTACAGCATCCTGCAGATCCTGGATAGCCTTATTCAGTCCTTCAAAATCTATACTGTTCATGTTTTCCACCGCCTCGGTAAGAGACTTGGAATTATCAGTGATCATGGTATTCATGTTATCAGAGGTCTTGGTAATGGAGCCGCTCATCTTATTGATATTGTCCAGCGCCTCATCCGCGCTTTTTACCGTCTCATCCGCTTTTTTCATCGTCTCACTGGCAGAGATAACCGCTGTATTCACATTCGACAAAGTCACCACGACCTTTGGCACCAGGATTATCGCTGCTACAAGAAAGACTATAAAAAGTCCCATCATAAAGAGTGCTGCTCTTTTTGCATATTTTACCTCTTTCTTATCCGCCTCCAGGATCTGCCTGAGGAGCTCCTCCATGCTTTCGCTGCCTGCTACGTTATTATTAGACTCTTCCATATCAACCTCCTAATTAATTGATTATTTCTTAACGACTCTGAATTTAGGGCCGTCGGGTTTCCCGTATCCATCGGCCTCTTCATCCGATCCCTCAGGATCACCGTCTTCGTCTTCGTCTTCCTCATCCGTATCATCTTCATCATCATCCCGGTTCAGTAACCCGGTCAGCGCCGACATAAAACCTTTTCTGTTTTCGTCATCATCTTCTTCTTCGTCATCATCGTCATCATCATCATCGTCATCATCGTCATCATCGTCATCATCGTCATCATATTCATCGTCATACCCATCATCGGCAAAACGATGATCAATGTCAGACATATCATCCGTTTCCTCGGTCATTCTCTCTATGATACGGACATTTCTTTTGTGGATAAGTATCTTTATCGCAAGACTCATCATGCAGGCGAGCACAACGAAAACAACATACAGGAAGATTATCCAGACCATGTCCGTGATTATGATCGGATCCGCATATACAAATCTGATATACAAAAAAGTATTAAGGATTATCCCGGCTACGCTTGCCGCCGCAAGGTTGATATCAAGCAGAAAGAGCCTGGTGGAGCTCCTGGTATTGAAATAATTGATCACCAGAAACAGCAGAGTCACAGGCACCATTATCCGCGCGGCGCTTTTGTTTCCCAGTACTGAAAAAACCATCCAGATCGGGATTATAAGGTAGTCCATCAGGAACATATTGAGATTCCCTATCAGACCTCTCATTCCTCAACCTCCTTCATAAGATCCTCTTCCGAAATGACAGGGATCCCAAGTTCTCTGGCTTTTTTATTCTTTCCCGAAGAAGAATTGACGTCGTTGTTTATGAGCGCATAGGTCTTCTTTGATACGGATCCTGCAACCTTTCCCCCTCTGAGCTCGATGAAATCGACCAGCTCGTTCCTGTTTGAAAAATGAATAAGATCGCCCGTTATTACGTACGTCCTTCCGGCCAGTGACGAGTTTCCTTCCTCTGTTTTTTCCGTTTGCATGTTCAATCCAAGCTCTTTAAGGTCTTCCATAAGCCGGACTATGTTCTCATCCCGGAAAAAATCATGGATCGAAACAGCTGTTATCTCTCCTACGTCAGGCACCTCCGTAAGCTCCTCGACCGACGCTTTCATAAGATTTTCAAAGGATCCGAAATGCTTCATGATAGTCCTTGCCGAAGTACGTCCCACATTGCTTACGGAAAGCCCGCAAAGAAGCCTTTCCGGAGGATTTGCCTTTGACTCCTCTATGACCTTGAGCAGTTTGTCTGTATTCTTCTCTTTTCCGATGATCCCGTCAGAGACCAGTTCATCCCTGCGCATGCGGAGTCTGAAGATATCAGCGATCCCGGATATGTACTTTCTCTCCGTGAGGGCTTTTATATACTCGTCTCCAAACCCTTTTATGTCATAGGCATCCCTGCTCACGAAGTTTATGATACGCTTTATGAGCTTTGCCTTACATGCCGGATTGGTGCACCTGATATCGGCGGTATCGTCCTCTCTGACCGCCTCGTGACCGCACACCGGGCAGATATGCGGTATCTGATACACTGCCGATCCTTCCGGGTTTTTGGATGCGACAACTTCCTTTATCCTCGGGATTATCTCTCCGGATTTATAAACCACGACCGTCCTGCCTATGCCTATCCCAAGCTCCGAGATAAAATCCTGATTATGCAATGTGGCTCTCGATACGGTGGTCCCGCATAATCTGACCGGTTCGAATATCGCCGTCGGATTGATCCTTCCCGTCATCCCGACAGAAAGCTCTATGTCCTTTATAACTGTCTCTTTCTCCTCCGGAGGGTACTTATAGGCAATATGACCGGGACTGTACTTGCTTCCGGCAGGAAAGTCATCCCTGAAGGCGATCTGATCTATCTTTATGACCGCCCCGTCTATATCATATGGATACTCCCCTCTCTGATCTCCTATAAGGTCGATCGTCCGGATCATATCCTCGTCTGTCCTGCACAGATATGAAGGAACGACCTTTACTCCGGCAGCCTTAAGCTTCTCCAGGGCTTCATGATGCGAGTTCATATATGCCGGATCAGAGGCTCTTTGCACGTTAAACACAAACATGGACAGACCTCTGTCACGAACCACTCCGGAATCAAGCTGCCTGAGAGTCCCCGCCGCACAGTTTCTGGGGTTGGCAAACGGTTTTTTTCCCGAAAGCTCCATTTTCTCGTTCACACGATCAAAATCCTCGTGCGACATGTATACTTCCCCCCTTAGCTCAATGTCGGAATCAATCCCATTAAGCTGAGCAATAACATCCGGTATCACAAGTGCGTTTGCGGTCACATCCTCCCCGGTATGTCCGTCCCCTCGGGTCTCGGCAAGCCGGAGCTGACCCTTTTCGTATCGAATACTCATGGACAGACCGTCTATTTTATGTTCTACCGAAAAAACGGCATCGGGATGCATTTCCCTCACCTCATGGACCCAGGAGAGCACATCCTCCTTGGAAAAGACATCCTCTATCGAGAGCATCGGAACATCATGCACTACATTAACGCCGGCCTCTCTCTTTGTGCTTCCGCCTATTATCCGGCTTGGCGAACTGTCTGTGACCAGATATGGATGATCGCGCTCCATATCCTTAAGACGTCGCATCAGACCGTCATACTCCGAATCCTCGATCTCGGGAGCATCATCGTTATAATAACGGTCCATATGATAGCGGATCTTATCAGAAAGCTCCTTGTATTCTTTTCTTATCTCACTTTCCGTCATTACCGGTCATCTCCTTCATCTCCTCGACCTCACTTGCGGTAAGCTCCCTGCACTCACCGCTTGACAGTCCTTCAAGGGTGATATTCATGAACCTGACCCTTTTAAGGCTTTCCACCTCATATCCGAATCTTCCGAAAACTTTTCTGATCTGCCGGTTCATGCCTTCCGTAAGCACCATTTTCAGAGTGTTTCCCCGGATCCTGTCGATAGTGCAGGGTTTAGTGGGTCTTCCCTCTCCGATATCCACTCCGCCTGCCCGTATCGTTCCAATAATATCTTCCGTTATTTCACTGCCCAGCTTTACGAGATATTCTTTTTCATGACCGAATCTAGAGCGCAATACCTTATCCATAAGCTCTCCGTCATCGGTAAGTATCATGAGACCTTCGGAATCCTTATCGAGCCTCCCCACAGGAAAAAGCCTGATCCCTCCGTCAGACGGAGCAAGCTCCGTGACCAGCCTGTCATCCGCATCCTGCCGGGCCGTAGAAGCGATATAACCTACAGGTTTATAGACGGCATAATAGTGCCTTGTGTGATCCGGTGTGACCGGTCGTCCACTGACCTTTACATCAGCGGTCAACTCATCGATCATCATTCCGAGCGAAGCCTCCGAACCGTCCACGCTCACCTCTCCGGCCTCTATAAGACGATCGGCCTCGCGTCTGGAGACCCCGGCATACCGCGAAAGATATTTATTCAGCCGCATCTCATCCCGCATCAGGTACGGACATCCTTATCTTATCATCCGGAAGATACGTAAGCAGTATCCTCTCAAGCTCAGTCTCCTTGACAGGCTTTGAAAGGAAATCATTGAATCCGGCGCTTAATACTTTTTCCCTGATATCTGCGCTCGAATCGGCGGTCATGCATACTATGGGGATACGTCTCGCCCCTCTTATCACAAGGCTGCTCCTTATAAGCTTCATAGCCTCGAACCCATCCATTCCGGGCATCACCTGATCCATAAATACCATATCAAAGCTCTCGCTCTTCATGATCTCAATGCCGTTATATCCGCTCTCGCATATCCGGGTCGTGATCTTATATCTCGACAGCATGGATTCGGCAACCTTAAGGTTGACCATATTATCATCAACTATGAGTATAGTCGCATCCGGCGCCGTAAATCCGTCCGATGTCTTTTCACCGCTATAATCCATATCGTCCCATCTTTCAAAGAAAATATCCGAAAGATTGATGGTCGAAAGCGGTCTTCTTACTATCCTCAGCCCTCCGAAATCAGCAGGAGTCCCCATCCGGTCAGTAATAATGCGTGTTCTGCTTTTATCCGACTCTTTTATCAGATCACATACATCCTCGTATCCTGCATCCGAAATAAAAATGTAGGAATAAGTACCGTTTGAATAAAACTTGGCAAACATATCCGGAGAATAAGCGGTATCAAGCAATACCCCGAAAGGAGTGAAGGATTCCTCAAGATACGAGCCGCCTTTTTCCCCGTACACGTATAAAAGCACTCTCTTGCCTATCGTGAATGCTTTGTCGGCAAGCACGATTCGCTCCACTGTAAATACCTCAAAGGATATCCGGATCGTCGTCCCGACATCCCGAAGGCTCTTTATCTCAAAATCACCGTTCATGAGCTTCAGGATCCCCTTAAACACCGAGTACTTTAGTCCAAGTCGTTTGATCCTGCTGTCCTGCCTTGAGTCATAAGTCTCAAAGCTCGAATAGATCGTTGCAAGATCCTCCTCCGAGATCCCCTCTCCGGTATCAGAGATCTCCGCGATAAAGCGGGCCTTACTCTTATCCTTTGAGAACTTCCCCTTGATCCTGAAATAAACTCTCCCATCGGAGACCGAATCGATGGCATCCCTTATAAGATCCTGAAGTATCATCTCCAGCTGGAAATAATCTCCGTACAGGACATTGGGGCTGTCAGGATCTATATCCACAAAGAAATCTATCCCCTTTTCCTCTGTCCTTATGGATGCCTCACTCACGAGCTCCCTCATCATGGTATCAAATTCAAACTGATCATAAGTAAGTGTCAGCTTTTGTGATTCAAGCCTTGAATAATCAAGGATACTGTTGATGGTTGATAAAAGATCCCTGGCATTTCGCGTGATGATCGAGATCTCCTCCGTAAGCTCTCCTTCGGTATCCGAATTCTGTATTATCCCGCTCATACCGATTATAGCGTTCATCGGAGTACGAAGCTCATGCGACACATTAGAAAGGAAACGGCTCTTGGTTTCCGCACTCCGGATACTCTGCACGACAGACTCCTCAACGCTCTTCTGCTTAGCCAGCAGCAGACATCTCTCATAATACTTGATCACAAGGAAAATAAAGCTGGTAAAGGTAATGCACATCAGTATGCTGAAGACCGCAATAAAACCGTCCGGAACATTGTGTATCAGATTCCCGTTGTAATATGTGTATACGATGACAGCAATGTACCACAGGAAAAAGACGATCTCCGATACAAGTCTCACTATCCCGTCCATCAGGAAGATCCCGTCTATAAGTCCGCAGATGAATATAAACTCCATTCCGCCGTATATACCGCCTGCGTATATAAAAAACAATGGGATCACAACAAGATTCACCATATAACAGAATATGATCGACGTGATCGTGGCATCATTTGTATATCTGTAGATGATATAGCATATTGACTGCAGGATGATCGATGCCAGACAGACGATATAGATGTATCCGTCATATCCGGCGATAAGGAAGCAGGGTACGGCAAGGATGACAGCCGCAAGCGTATATAATCCGGACAGTCTGAGTCTCCTCACATCTATCCCGATGCTCTCGTCATTATAAAAGTCCCCTATACCGTCTCTCTTAAAAAATCCCATCAGATCAGCTTTTCCCCCGGTAGATATCTGGTCACCATATACTCCATCTCCTCCATGTCGATCGGCTTCGCAAGATAATCATCAAAACCCGCATTGATGAGCATCTGCTTTGCTCCCTCATGCGTATCCGCTGTCAGGACGATACATGGCACCCTCTTTGCCCAGTCGGCATTCAGCTTTCTGACCTCACGCAACGTATCTATCCCGTTCATTCCCGTCATCATGAAGTCTATAAAAAGAATATCAAAACTCATTACCTTCGCAAGGCTTAATGCGGTGGTGCCGTTGCTTGCTGTCGAAACCTCAAATCCCATACGGGTAAGAAGCTTTTCCGAAACAAGAAGGTTGGTGATATTATCCTCAACGACCAGTGCCCTGGCGCCCGATACATGTACACTATCCTGTGACACTTCTTCAGGTTCGGACTCAGCTGTAAGTGCTTTTGCTTTATCAGTCTGATTGTCAAAATAGCGTGCTATATTAAGACAGCTTAGAGGCTTGACTATAGTGCCATCTCCCAGAGCTTCCTCCGGATCGTCGACATTTCTCATCAAAACGATAGTTATGTTTGCTCCCATAAGGATCGGAAGATCACAGGAGCCCTCCAGACATTCGGCCGTGATGAAAAGATGCGAATATATGCCCTCTCTTATGGCGCTGTTCATCTCCTCACTGTTTGTAACGGTGGTACATTTGATGCGCATCGCTCTCAAAGTATCTGTAAGGACCTCTTTCATATCCGTGTCATCATCGCATATGATCACACCCAGATCATTACAATTCTCAACGACTGCGATAGGTGACGAATCCGCTATCCGCTGAGGCAGATCAAATGAAAAGACCGATCCTTTATTATATTCACTGGTGACCTTAATATCCCCGCCGCAGGCATTGATGATATTTTTCGTGATAGATAGTCCGAGTCCCGAACCCTCGGCTTTAAGGCTTTCGTTTATATTATCCGCCACTCTGGAAAAATCCTTGAAAAGCGTCGGGAGCATCTCCTCTTTTATCCCTATGCCGGTATCCGTCACGTCCGCGTGAAGGACCATGCGATCCGTCATGACATCACTCATGACGACCCTCAGGATGATATGACCCTGCTTTGTATATTTAACCGCATTATTCAGGATATTGATGAAAACCTGTCTGATACGCACCACATCGCCGTAAAGCCTTTTGGGAATATACGGATCGATATATACATAAAGCCTGACCTCCGAATCCATAAGCCTGACCGATATCATATTGATGATATCATCGAGGAGGTTCATCAGATCATATTCCGATTCCTGCATCTCTATGATCTCACCTCCCGACTTGGAGAAGATCATAAGATCATCAAGAGTAGAGATCAGGGCTCTGCACGCATTGGTTATATGATGGACGTTATTTTGGGTATCGCCGGATATATTCTTTGACAGCATGATCTCCCCCGCGCTCATGATCGCATTCATCGGAGTACGTATCTCATGCGACATGTTCATGAGGAATATATCCTTGGACTTTTCCACATCATCAGCGGATTTCCGGCTTTCCTCCGCCTTGGCGCTTTCGGTCTTGTAGTACCTGATCGAGGCATAGGTCCCGCATATGGCAAACAGGCTGCATATGATCAAAGGGAGCAATATATCCAGATAAATATTGACTCCCGAAGAAAGTATCATCCCCCTTAAGGATAATTGGTAATACGTATAGACAACAGATAATATTAATGTAATACAGAACAGCAAATAGGATATTATCCGAAGTCTGCCCTCCTGGACATATACGATAAGCAAAAACACGATGATATAATAAAAGATCATAAACGACATGAATCTGCCGTCGATGATATAGGTACCGGGAAAAACGACCACCTCAAAGATCGTAACGATCGCAAACGAAGCTATCTGATATTTACCGCTCTGGGAAGCATATCCGATAAAAAAAGTCATAAGGATCATCCCGATCCCGATCAGGAAATAAAACCGATAATCGAGATGCATATAGATCCCGCTCAGAAAGGATGCCGCATAGGAAACAAAAAGGAAGACCATCCCTATGTTAAAGTTGATCTCCTCCAGCGGTGTTTCCGCTCCGAACCATTTCTTAAAAGACGACTGCACTTCCCGTTCCGCCCGTATCAGATAAGATCCAGATGTCCGTCATCTTTAAGCGCGCAGACAACATCGATCCTTCTGAAAAGCACATTTTCGACAAAAGGCTTTTTCACAAAATCCGCCGCACCTATTTTATAATACTTGCTTATAGCCATGATCGTAGCATCAGAAGCCGTGAGGATGACAGGGATCCCTTTGATCTCATCATCACTTTTAAGCCTTTTGAGGACTGCTTCCGACATATCATCATCCATAAACATATCCAGGAGTATGACATCCGGCTTTTCGCTCCTGGCTTTTGCCACGGTCTCGTCTCCCGTCTCGGCCGTGACCAGCTCATATCTGTCTCCTACGATCTCCCTGACCTGTTCAAAAACCGTAGGCATATCGTCCGCTACAAGTATACGTTTCATAGTCATCCCCCTGAGTCTGTTTCTCATTGATAAAATCTATTTCTTATGATAAGATATCTAGCGTTTATTTTCAAGATGAACGGTGCATGAATGGTCTTTTTTCGACCTGTCAGACCGCCGGATCAGGACATTTCGGGAGGCATGTCATGGGAAGCATCAGAGAGAAATATGATACAGAACGGATAGTTTTTTCATGCGAGGTTTTTCCTCCGAAAAAAGACAAGCCTATTGAACCGACTCTGGAAAAGATCAAGGACTTCAGGCCCCTGTCTCTTGATTTCCTCTCTGTAACCTACGGTGCCGGAGGAAGCAATGCCGGACGCGCCGTGGAGATCGCCTCTTTTATAAAAAAGGAAGTGGGGATCGATGTCTTATCCCATATCACAAGCGTAGGTTTCACTAAAGAAAAGCTTGATAACGGACTTAAGACCTTTACCGAAAACGGGATCGAGAATGTTCTGGCGTTAAGAGGCGACAGACCGGCCGCCATGACGGATGATGAATATAACAGCCGTGATTTTCTTCATGCCTCGGACATGGCGGAGTATATCAGAGCAAACTATCCGGATTTTACGATAGCGGGAGCCTGCTACCCGGACAAGCATTTCGAGGCCAGGGACTTTCAGGAGGATATCTCAAACCTCAAAAAGAAAGTCGATAGCGGATGTTCTTTTTTGATCTCACAGCTGTTTTTCGATAATGACAGATTCTTTAACATGCTTGAAATGATGGACAAAGTCGGGATCAACGCTCCGGTCTCCGCAGGGATCATGCCCGTAACAAGCGCAAAGATGCTCGGAACCACCGTGACCCTTTCCGGGACCTCTATCCCTAAAAAGCTCTCCGATCTTATCGCAAGATACGGCGAAAACGATTCCGATATGAAAAAAGCCGGTATCGACTACGCCATCAGACAGATACAGGATCTGATAAGCCGCAGTGTCGCCGGCATTCATATATATGCAATGAATAAACCCGATATCGCAAAGACGATACTGGATGCTGTCAGGTGACCTCCGGCTTCCGGTCTCTGGTCATAAGATCCACAAGCGCCTCCGCAGGGTTTTTGTTCTCAAATAACACCAGATTTACCTGATCGATTATAGGCATGTCCACTCCGTATTTTGCCGCCAGATGCTTTGCGGCTTTCGCGGAGTATACTCCCTCCACGACCTGATTTACTTCCGCCATGGCTTCATCCGCGGTCTTACCCTTGCCTATGAGTATCCCGGCCCTTCTGTTCCTTGAATGCATTGAAGCGCAGGTAACGATCAGGTCTCCTATCCCCGTAAGGCCGTCAAAGGTCTCTCT
Organism: Lachnospiraceae bacterium; assembly: GCA_024699045.1. Classification (GTDB taxonomy): domain Bacteria; phylum Bacillota; class Clostridia; order Lachnospirales; family Lachnospiraceae; genus NK4A144. The sequence continues at coordinate 38,808 of JAILQK010000033.1, forward strand.
CTTTCCCCCCGCAGCCACTCCGAGTCTTGCGATCTCATGTATCCCTCTTGTTATGAGCGCTGCCTTGGTATTGTCTCCGTAACCCAATCCGTCCGCTATGCCTGCCGCAAGAGCGATCACGTTTTTGAGCGCGCCCCCTAGCTCCATGCCGTAGGGATCATCCGAGGTATAGACCCTCAGGACCTTATTCATGAAAACATCCTGTACCAGGCGTGCATGATCGGAATTTTCGGATCCGGCAACGATCGCGGTCGGTACTCCCGTTCCGACCTCCTCGGCATGGGTAGGGCCGCACATAACGACAACCCTGCACTGAGGGATCTCCTCTTTTATTATTTCCGAAAGCGTATCAAAGCTCACATCTTCAAGGCCCTTGGCGACAGACACCACGATCTGTCCCTCGGATACGTATCCGCTCATATTCACTGCGGTACTCCGGGTAAAAGGCGAGGGCACGGCCAGCACGATCAGATCCATGCCCGTTATCGCGCTGCCGATATCTGTCGTAAAAACGGTATCCTCCGGAAAAATGACGCCCGGAAGCTTTTCCTTCTGCTCACGATATTTCTGAAGCATCTCTATCTCTGAAGGGATCGCCGAATACAACGTTACCGCATGACCGTTGTCACAAAGCACCTTGGAAAGCGCTGTCCCCCAGCTTCCGGCTCCTATCACTCCGACTTTTTTCTTCATGTCTGCATCTCACCTTTCTTAAAGATATAGGTTTTCTTTTCGTTGTGGTTGATCAGTCTAACGATATTGCCTCTGTGACGGAAAATGGTCATCCCGCAGAATATCGCTGTCAGGATGTCGCACTCTATCGCAACGGGCGTTGTGATACCCTTAAAAGTACTTAATCCCAACGCTCCCATGACGATCACCTCGATAAGAAATACTATGAACATGCATATGGATCCCAGAGATACATAGTGTGTGATAAAGAAGATCCCGAAAAAGACGATGATCCCGGTAAGCACCATATAGGGGTCCATGGTTATGATCCATCCGGCGGTACAGGCTATCCCTTTTCCCCCCTTAAAACCAAGGTAAAACGGGAAATTATGACCGAGGATCGCCCCGGCAGCCGCATATATCTTGATCAGCTGAAGCATCTCGGGATTCACCTCCGGCCTGTAAAAGATGGCCAGACATATCACGACGGCAATTATCGTTTTAAGCACATCTCCTAGAAACGTTATAAGACCGGCCTTTGTCCCCATGGTCCGGAGCATATTGGTAGTTCCCGCATTTCCCGATCCGTGATCCCTTATATCTATCCCGTGCATCTTTCCGAGGATATAGCTTGTCTGAAAAAGCCCGCATGCATAGCCTATAAGCAGGCATACGATACGCATAGTCATTTTTCCGTCTTCCTTTCCTTTATTATGAAGTGTATCGGAGTCCCCTGAAAGCCAAAAGCATCCCGGATCCGGTTCTCAAGGTATCTGGTATATGAATAATGCATGAGTTTTGAACTGTTTACAAATATAACTATAGTGGGAGGCTTGACCGACACCTGGGTCGCGTACAGCACTCTCAGCCTTCTTCCTTTATCCGAAGGCGGCTGCTGCATGCTCACGGCCTCACTTATGATCTCATTAAGAACCCCTGTCTGTATGCGGAGGCTCTGATTTGCGATAACGGTATCGATCGACTCGAAAAGCTTCTCCGTCCTCTGTCCGGTCTTTGCGGAGATGAACAGGATCTCGGCATAAGGAATAAAGGACAGCGTCTGCATTATATCCCGGCTCATCTTATAGATCGTCTTATCGTCCTTTTCGACGGCATCCCATTTGTTTACCGCGATGATGATCCCCTTGCCGCGGTCATGCGCGATACCCGCGATCTTGGCATCCTGCTCCGCGACACCCTCTGTTCCGTCTATCACGAGCACGACGATATCCGATCTGTCCACCGCCGAAACGGTGCGGGCTATCATATATGTCTCCAGCTCTTCTTTTATCTTGTTTTTGCGCCTGAGTCCCGCCGTATCTACAAATATATACTCTTTACCGTTACGCTTTACCACGGTATCCACGGCATCTCTGGTCGTCCCGGCTATCTCCGATACGATCAGACGGTCCTTCCCCAGATATTTGTTTATAAGCGAGGATTTGCCCACGTTCGGACGACCGATTATTGCGATCCGCGGTCTCTCATCATCCTCTTCACCGGGCTCCTTTTCCGGGAGGAGCTTCACGACCTCATCCAGCAGGTCTCCCACTCCCGATCTTTGATCCGCCGATATCGCTATGGGATCACCGAGACCCAGATTGTAGAATTCATATACATCCGACTCGTATTTCTTAAAGGAATCAACCTTGTTTACCGCAAGAACCACGCTTTTTTGCGAGCGCCGGAGCATATTCGCAACCTTGTCATCGGAATCCGTAAGCCCCATCTGGACATCCGTCATAAATATAATGACGTTTGCGGTATCTATCGCGATCTGCGCCTGTTCCCTCATTTTGGACAGCATCATATCCTTGGTCTCAGGCTCGATCCCACCGGTATCTATGAGCGTGAACTGTCTTCCGTTCCACTCGACATCAGCATAGATCCGGTCTCTTGTGACACCGGGTTCATCCTTTACTATCGCTATACGCTCTCCTGCCAGAAAATTAAAGAGCGATGATTTTCCTACATTGGGTCTGCCTACAATGGCAACTACTGGTTTCATTGATCTGTTCCTCTTACCGCCGGCTGAAGGGTCTCATACATGCCCACGAAAGCCGCACCGTCTGATTTTACAATACCTATCGGGACCTGTAAAGCATTGCCGAGCTCATCGACGGTCATATCGTCAAGAAGTGTCCCCGTTCCGCGCCGCAGCAGGTTTTCGGGAAGAAAGACCCGGTCACCAAGCGCTTCTCCCTGAAGCTGAGCCCGGATATCCGCCCCCGTAAGCAATCCCGATACGGTTATACGCTCCCCGAAAAAATCATTTCTTATCTGAAATACCCGTACGGTAATATTAGGATAATAATAACGCATTTTCCCGACAAGCTCATTTATGACCGGATATATCAGCCGTCCGGTAACGATACTGAAGCTTCCTTTTCTGTCACTCACCTTAAGGCGTTCCATTTCCTCTTCGACTTCCTCCTTAAGGAGCCTGACCATCCCTACGCCGTTTTCAAGCTGCAGATAACCGTCATATCTGTCAGCGGGGGGGATGGGTATGCCGGCATTCAGATACCACTCATCGGAAGCATGGATCAGATGAGTGCCGTGTTTTTTATATATCTTCTCCTGCCAGGACTCTACCTGTTCGATAAGCGCCTTTGCATCTTCTTCCGAAAACGGTTCAAGAGGATAAAGCCCTTCCCTGAACCTGGTCAGTCCTACCGGAACTATCGATACACTTTCAAGGCAGGGAAGATACCCGGTCAGGTCTTTTATCGACCTGTCGAGCTCGTCCCCGTCGTTGATCCCTTTGCAAAGAACGATCTGTCCGTTCATCCTTATCCCGGCTTCAAATAGACGGTCGGCTTTTTTCAGGGAATCTCCCGCAAAGCGGTTTCCCATCATTTTATTTCTGAGTTCGGGGTTGGTGGTCTGAAACGAGATGTTGATAGGCTCGAGATTATATCTTATTATCCTCTCCACATCCTCATCAGACATGTTTGTAAGGGTTACGTAGTTTCCCTGCAGAAACGACAGCCTGCTGTCATCATCCTTGAAATAGAGCGTCTCCCTCATGCCCTCAGGCATCTGATCGACAAAACAAAAGATGCACTTATTACTGCATCTCATGTACTCGTCCATTATACCCTCTTCGAATATCAGTCCCGGATCTTCGTCCTCAGCCTTTTCGAGAAGATAGCTTTCCTCTCTGCCGTCCTTATGCCGTACCGAGAGCTCTATCTCCGTATCCGCGCATTCATACTGATAATCAAAGATATCCTTGATATAACGGCCGTTCAGGAGAATAAGCCCGTCCCCCGGCCGTATCCCCGCCTCCCATGCGGCAGAATTGCGATCGACGTCTTTTATCGGTTTTATCTGTTTTGATCTGTTGCTTTGCGGCATGACCGGATCATCCCCGGGAATTCAGATATCTATCCGCTCATTATAGCTCTCAAGGATCTCTCTGATCTTCTCCGTGGGAGTAACCACCTTATCCATTGACACGTCGTGGTTGGAAAAATCAATGATCTGAGCTATAAGCTTGCTCATGTCCGCTTCGGTATACCATTCTCTTGTAAGGAGCTCCGGCCGTCTGTAGTGAAGATTGGTGGTAATGATACGGTCAAAGACATCCTTCTCGTAGGCCTCGTCAAAGATCTCGAGTCCGTCGGTAAACAGACCGAAGGTACAGCAGATGAAGACGCGGTTTGCTTTCATGGCCTTGAGCTGCCTTGCCGTATCCAGCATCGAACCGCCGGTAGAGATCATATCATCTACGATGATGACATCCTTTCCTTCCACGGAATCTCCAAGGAACTCATGCGCCACTATCGGGTTCTTGCCGTTGACTATATGAGAATAATCCCTTCTCTTATAGAACATTCCCGTATCCACCCCGAGAACCGTGGCAAAATATATCGCCCTGTTGAGCGCGCCCTCGTCCGGGGAGATCACGACCACATGATCCGGATCTATCATAAGGTCATCCTCACTCTGAAGGAGAGATCTCAAAAACTGGTAGAAAGGGGTGAAGTTATCAAAACCGCACAAAGGAGCGGCCGCCTGCACCGACGGATCATGCGCATCAAACGTCATGAGATCGGAAACTCCCATATCCGAAAGCTCTTCTATCATCATGGCGCAGTCAAGAGATTCTCTTGCCGACCTTTTATGCTGTCTGGATTCATACATGAAAGGCATCACCACCGATATACGATGGGCTTTGCCCGCAACCGCGGCGATGACACGCTTCAGATCCTGATAATGATCATCGGGGGAATACCGGTTTTCAAAACCGTTCATCTTATATTTCAGACTGTAATTAATAACGTCCGTTAGTATATAAAGATCCTTTCCCCTTATGCTCTCCTGTAAGACGGCCTTACCCTCGCCGGATCCGAATCTCGGGAGCTGGAACTGTGTTTCGTAAGAATCCTCCACATAGCCCTGATGCTCAGGATCGTCTATGCCGTTCGGAAATCTGTTTTTTCTGAAGCTGACCAGATAATCGTCAACTTTATCTCCGAGCTGCTTTATATTAGGCATCACGAGAAGCTTTAACGGAGCGACCGCCAGCTTCTTTGTAAAGATACTGTCTTTCTCATTCGTGCTTTCCATACAATAAGTACCTCATCTGGGTTTTCTGTTATGTTCGCTAAGGGCTATATTATATCATAAGTTCCATCACAGTCCTATATATTGAAATGCGTTTTTATACCAGGTGATCTCACTACCGACAATGCTTATGACGTCAAATCTGTACGGGATATCCTCGGAAAGCCCCTTCTTCATCCGGTAATGATCCGAGGTCCGGCAGATGGTAAACTGCTTCCGTCCGTCCACCGCCTCGGCCGGATAGCCCTTCCGGATATCGCTCCGGTATTTGACCTCTATAAAGCAGGTCGTCCCGTCATCGTTGGCGATAAGGTCGATCTCACCCATCCTGGACCGGTAATTCCTGTCGATCACCCTTCCGCCGTGAGCCTCGATATATGAAGCTGCAAGCTCCTCTTTCCGGCTTCCGATCTTTCTTTTGTTCATTACTTTTCACATCTATCCGTACACTCAGTTGTCAAGCTTGCTCCGGATACGTTCCATATCGTTAACAAAAACAAGGACCTCAGCCACGACCTCGTACAGCTCGGGCGGGATCATTTCACCTATCTCCAGATTTGACAGCGTCTCGGCAAGCTTACTGTCCTCATGCAGCGGAACCGCGTTTTCCTGCGCGGTCTCGATTATCTTCTGCGCTACTCTTCCTTTACCGCTCGCCACGACGGTAGGCGCCGTATCACCCTTTTCATATGAAAGAGCTACCGCTGTCAGTTTTCTTAAATCTTTTTCCTTTTTTCCGGCCATAAAAAACCTGTGTTATCCTTATTTGCGTTTTCTCAGGCTTTCGCGTCAAACGAAGTATACTGGATCAATTTCGTATTCTTGCCCTTGTCAAACATTATCTCCGGAACGGTCTTATTCTCACTGTTAAGTGAAACATCGCTGTGCATATGATAACCTCTGTTATTGATCTTTTCATCCAATTCCGGCAGATGTTCAGCGATGAAATCAATGATGTCCTCATTCTGGAGGATAAAATGCGTGTTGACCACCCCCTCGGGATTCATGGAAACATGGACATCCATGGTCCCCAGATGGGTCATATCAAGATGCAGGAGGGCCGAGACATTACCGTCTCCCGATGCCAGCTTCTTTTTATTGGTGTAGATGTACAGATCCCCGTGCTGTGCCTCGGATGCCATTTTGAGCGGCATCTGCATATAGGTGAAGACCTGGTTCATCTGGTTCATAAAATCTATATTGTCATGAAGATTCTGATTTGCCGTCGCAAGGGTGGTATCCCCTCTTCCCGATGAAAGGAGTACCTCCTGAGCCTTCGCGGTATCCCTCACGACCTTCTGGAAGTATTCCTGAACCTTTTCTTTATCGGCCATCTCCTCGGGCTTCATCAAAAGCTCATTCATGATCTCATTCTTTACAAGTTTCGAGTACTCCGGGGTTTTGATCAGATGCCTGACCTGCTCCGAAAACTGCTGCAGTTCTTCACCGGAAAGTCCCTCTTTCCCCTGCGCGATCGCATTTCTGATGAGATTCAGGGTATCCCTTGTGTTAAGCTCGTCTCCCTGAAGCTTATCGGTAAGATTTTTCGGAACCCCGAGCTTATTCAGCTCTTCCGCAAGCTGCTCTTTCTCCTCGGGGGTATAAAGCTCCTCCAATGCACCGGTGACCGTATTGTCACCGTAAAACCCGGGCTTTGCGGCTCCGTCCTTTACCGTTATCTCAGGCTGACCGGCAAGAGCCTCACCCTCAACCGGGATCTGTCCTGCAGGGTTCTCCGAAGCCACTGCTTCTCCCTGTTTGCCGGCTGCCGCAGCCTCATCGGGAACCGCCCCCTGACCTTCGCCCGCAGCTGCCTCTGCAGTCTCCGCAGCGAGCGCCTTTGCCTCGCTTAAGAGGTTTCCAAGCTCCGGATCGGCTTCTCCCACAAAAATATCAAGCAGCATGTTGTTCATCGAAAGCGATTCTCCCGCCACCTCGGAAAATCCGGAAGCGATCCCGCCGACATGCTCTGCGATCTGATGCGCGTTGTTGCGGTAGATCTCAAACTGCTGCACGGTCTCCGGATTCAGGGGAATATCAAGCGCTTTCATATTGACTATGGATGACGGCGCCGCATCGGGATAATTATTGACCGTACGCGCCATATCGAGCAGACTGTCGGCATCTATCTTCTGCCCCTGCTCCATCATTGCTTTCACCATCTCGGAGCTTCTGGCATCATAGGGAAGCCCGGCTTCTCCGAGCGCTTTTGCGACCTGATTCTCTCCCGTGAGATTGGCGTAAAGAGGAGTCAGCTGAACCTTTCCTCCTGCATTCGAAGTGACCTCAAAGGACATCGTCTGCCCTATCTGGAGCTTCATCATAGTCGAAAGCTTTGCCGAGATCTGGCTCTTGTCGGATAATAAAAGCTGCAGCGTCTGGCCGGACATATCCGCTATCTTTCCGGTAAAAACGTCTCCGACATTCATCCCCTGGATCTGATTCGCAAGGGATGTTCCGGAACGCTGGACCTGAGCCTGCTGCATCTGGGAAGTGTCAGCGATCTGATTCTGATTATTGTTTATTAGATTGGAGTTGACTCTTATATTCATTATCTAAAACCAAACGGGTCAAACGTGATCATGGATGAAAGATCTCCGGTGTATCGGAGTCACCCCGAGCTCTTTCAGGGCCGCCCTGTGCTCCGCCGTCCCGTATCCCATATTCCTTTCAAATCCGTATCCCGGATACTCACCTGCATAGCCCTCCATGATACGGTCTCTGGTAACCTTTGCGATGACGGATGCCGCCGCGATGGATACAGACTTTGCGTCCCCCTTTATTATGGATTCCTGAGGGATATCGATCCCCGGGATATGCACTGCATCCACAAGTATTATATCGGGTCTGACAGTCAGTTTATTTATAGCTTCCCTCATGGCTTCAAGTGTAGCCTGAAGTATATTGATCTCATCTATCCGCTCCGGCCCCACCTCTGCCGTTGCATAGCATACGGCCTTCTCGCAGATCTCGGTATAAAGCGCTTCTCTTTTCTTTTTTGAAAGCTTTTTGGAATCATTGAGATAAAGTATCTCGCAGTCTTTCGGAAGGATCACCGCGCCTGCCATCACAGGACCCGCAAAAGGGCCCCTTCCGACCTCATCGATCCCGCAGATATACTCCTTGTCCGCATATTTCCTCTCATACTCGGACATGGAATAAAGCCTTTCTCTCTCGGCCTTAAGCTTAAGCTCAGCACGCGCTGCCTTCTCTTCCTTAGTCATATTATCCCCCTTTGGACCGTTGGGTCGCTGGATCTTTGGATCCCTGGATCCCCGGATCGTTGGATGCTTGCAGCGTTGGATCCCTGGGTCCTTATTCCGCCGGCTCTTACGATCCCTTAGTCGATCCCGGAAAAAGGTCTGAGTCTTATGATAACCCGTCCTCTTATATTCTTGTCCCGGACGCTGCCTACCTCGAGCGCCCTGCTGTCTATCGAATTATTGCGGTTGTCTCCCAGAACAAAGTATTCATCATCGGCAAGCGTCACCCCGGGATCTCCCGCTCTGCCGGGATCTTTCATTATCTCACGGGCATACTTATCATCTATCGCTACACCGTTTATATAGATAAGACCCGTTTCATCGATGCGTATGTGCTCTCCCGGAAGGCCGTAAACTCTCTTTATGAGCAAAACCCCCTCTACCGGAAATACAACGATGTCATATCTCTTTATCCCGCCGGTGCGGGCCGATATCTTCTCAATAAGGACATCATCCCCGTCCGAAAGCGTAGGCTCCATGGATGCGCCGACAACCACAACACGTTCAATAACAAATGCTCTTAATGCTATGGCAAGAACGATGACAAGCAGGATATAAAGGCTGAAGCTCAGCACATTGCCGGCCTTTTTCATTTTACGGCTGCTCAAGAGATATCCTCCCCAGCTCTCCGCTCCTGAACGCGGTTATAAGGTGATCCCTTGCCCTTAACACATCTGGCTCCCCTCCGCTCCTCAGCATTGAAAGGCTCGTGGCAGTCTTGACGAGAGCTTCCTCCAAAGTGTCCGAAGCCGTTACACCGTATCTGTCGTTTAAGGTGTCCCCCGCTTCCTTCTGCATGATCGAAATGAGCTCTCCCGCAAGGTCATCCCTGTTGATCGCCTCATCATTCATCGATCCGATAAGAGCCAGATTCAGCTGAGAGGAAGGATCATCTATCCTCGGCCAGAGGATGCCGGGAGTGTCCATCAGATCCACCCCTTTTTTAACCGATATCCACTGCTTTCCTTTCGTAACGCCCGGTTTGTTTCCTGTCTTTGCTATATTCTTTTTACACAGCGAATTGATAAAGGTTGATTTTCCCACATTAGGGATCCCTGCGACCATAAGTCTTACAGGCCTGTTTTTGATCCCGCGCTTAAGATCTCTCTCTCGTTTTTTGGAAGCCGCCTCATCGATGACCCGGTCAACACTCTTAAAGCCCTGCTTTTCCTTGCTGTTGAGGGAAACGGCTCTGAGTCCGTCCTCCCTGAAATGAGCGATCCATTCATCGGTAACTTCATCGTTTGCAAGGTCAGCTTTATTAAGGACTATTATCCTCTCCTTTTCCCTTCCGAGATTTTCGATATCCGGATTTCTGGTGGCAAAAGGAGCTCTGGCATCCACAAGCTCAACTATCACATCTATGAGCTTTATATCCTCAAGCATGGCCCTTTTGGCCTTTGCCATATGTCCGGGGTACCAGTTATAGACAGCCATCAATGTATCCTCCCGAGGCCCTCTGTTCCGCCGGCCATGTGGAACCACGCCTTGCCGATTATCGTATCAAGCTTGACGTTTCCTATGTTTGCATTACGTGAATCATCCGAGGAGTTCGGATTGTCCCCCATGACAAAGAACTCATCCTCACCGACAGTTATATCTAGCGCCGCGATCCCCGGATTTGCGATATTGTCGGAATAGAATTCCGTGGGCTCGTTATTTACATAGAGGATCCCGTCCATGATACGGACAGTGTCCCCCGGGACCGCAACGACTCTCTTGACGTAGGTGTGCGCATTCTCGTTTCCGTTCGGCTTAAAGACCACCACGTCCCCCTGCCCGGGTTCAAAAATATTATATACCAGACGGTTTATCATTATCTCCTGTCCGTTGACGAGAGATGGCTCCATGGAATCTCCTATTATCGTGGTCCTTACCCCGAAAGCAAACACCATGACATAAGCCATGAGGATCGCTCCGGCTATTATGGCGACCCATGAAATAAAAGCATATACCTGCCTCGCCGTTATCAGCTTCTTTTTTTCGTAAAATACAAGACCGTTGGTCTGTTTGCGCTTAAACATGATAAGAATGATACCACAAAAAAAGAGCTCATGCACTCTCGCATGAGCCCTTATGATACAGCGGTTTTATTCTGCAGCCTTGACCTTAGCCCTCTTACCGGTGAGCTTCCTCAGATAGAAGAGCTTGTTCCTTCTGACCTTACCTCTGCGTACAACCTCTACCTTTTCGATATTAGGTGAATGTAACGGCCAGGTCTTCTCAACTCCGACACCGTTTGAAAGCTTTCTTACAGTAAATGTAGCTCTTGAGGAATTACCGCCCTGCTTCTTCAAAACGGTTCCCTCAAATATCTGGATCCTCTCGCGGTTACCCTCGCGGATCTTATTGTGGACCTTTACCGTATCTCCCACATTAAATTCCGATACTTCCTTTTTCTTCTGTTCTTCTTCGATCTCCCTGATGATATCAGTGTTCATATATGTTTCCTCCTGTATGTAAAAATCCGACGTTCATGCTCAGGATCCGTTAACCCATGCCTTACGGCTATATCACTGTCTGTCAACGGTTCATTGGTTTATACCGTATGGTCTTACGATCTTAAAAAATGCCATACCAAAGCAGAGGACCATCAAAGTCTCGCAACTTATGAATAATAACACAAACCCCGTCTTATTATCAAGCATTCTTTTACTTGATTTTTTCCCCCCACTTAACGATAATGTATCTGCACGCTTAAGGAGGATAAAATGGACACAAAAGAGAAACTGCAGGATGTATTCAGAGACGTATTTGACGATGACGATATCGAGATCTTTGCCGAGACCACTGCCGATGATATAGAAGCCTGGGATTCGCTTTCGCACATTCAGCTTATAGTCGCGGTCGAAAAGGCCTTCGGACTCAAGTTCACCACCGTGGAAGTCATGAAGCTCAAAAACGTAGGTGAGTTCATCGCGCTCATAGACAAAAAAAGAGCAAAATAGTATCAGAATCCCTGATAGAGCACGGTAACATTCGTTGCGTGGAATACCGCAAATATAACTATCGCTATTTTGAATCCGAGCCAGATGATTCTCAAAATATCCTTCATTTCACTAACCTCTTTTAAACCCTGATCTGACGGTCTCTGCCGTCACCCTCTTCTTTCGGCCTGTCACGCCGTCTTCGTATATCGAATCCGTTTATCAGTCTCTTTCAATCATCCGTTCTGTAGATCCACTCTGTAGATCCACTCTGTAGTCCACCCTTTCATCTTGTCAAAAAGCCCACTACATCGTAGCCGACGAATGAAAAGGTAAGACAGATATAACCCCAGGTCACGCACCTTTGCACGAAAATACAGACTTTATTCGTTGTCCAGAACTTATTCTGCTCTTTGGTCAGATGCTCCTTCCTGAACTTCTTGATAATAAGCGCCAATACGATCCCGAGGCCCTGACACATACCGTATATCAGATAGTTTATATCCGTGCCGTGCCAGATACCGGCTATCGCAAAGGTCACAAAAAGCGAGATATACTGCATAAGATGCAGATTCTTCCCAAAGCGGGACGATATCAGACACTTAAAGAGCGGGGAATAAATATAATCCCTTATCCACTCCGAAAGCGTGATATGATGCCTGTTCCAGAACTCGACAACCGAACGCGCCAGATACGGACGGTTAAAGTTTTCGTGTATCTTAAATCCTGCCAGAGCGCCGAAGCCGATCACTATATCGCAATATCCCGAAAAATTAAAATAGATGTACCAGCCGTTAAACAGCGCAAATACACAGAAAGCCGCCGTCGCAGTGAGCGCTCCGCTGTGTCCCGTAAGGCCGTCAAACCATTTCCCGGCCCAGTAACCGCAAAAGGCCGACAGCACATATACCTTTAAAAACCCGTTTACAACCCTGTTGATTCCCGAAAAGATCTCCTCCTTATCCAAAGGCTGCTGCTCTTTATAAAAATCCTCGGTAAACTCCTGATATCTCAGGATGGGACCTGCAAGAAGCGTATACATATCCAGGATATAGTTCAGGTAATCCGGAAGGCTGACCCTTACCCCCTCCTCCTCGAGATATTCATAATGCATTATGAAATCGATCTCACGGAAAAGGAAATAAGACAGTCCCAGGATCTTAAACCCCAATATAAACGGGATGTGAAAAAGATCCGATATAAATCCGTACTGCATCAGATATATGAATACCACCGTCATCAGGGCGATCAAAAGAGGTCTGAGCCTTCCGTCCCTGTATCGTGATACCGGTCCGGCCAAAAAATAGGGAGTAAGAACCCACGCCGCCACGATGACAAGCTGGATCCCCGATTTAATGGTCAGCAGATACAGCAGCAGGTTCATGGCAAGAAATATATACTTTCTGGACTTATGATCGTTTCGGAGCAGGAACGGTCCGATCGCAAGAAAAGCTATATATATCAAAGAATCAGTAGTTATCGATATCATTTTTCAAGTATCTCCGAAATGTCGGACGAAAGCTTTTCCGTAAGCTCTTTCCCGGCCTCATAGCCCAGATGGACTCCATCACAGAAATCGCTGTCTTTGTAATCATGCATATGATCCGTATAGGGTATCCCTTTCTCGTTAAGCATCGGGATAAATTCATTTTCGACGTATTCCGTATACTGCCGGCCGTAATCGGTAGCGGCCAGGCCTTCGGGTATGGGCGCGATCCAGACTATAAGCTGATGTTCGGAGTTTATGGTCTCTATCAAAGACTGAAGATCCGCTTTCATATCATCCGTCATGTTACAGCTTTCCGCCACGAAATCATAATTGAAATAATCATTCCTGAAATTTCCGGGGACGACAGGCCGGTCACTTCCGGTCTGCATCTTCTCGACTGTCTGGGTAAAGACATCAAATCCAAGCTCCCAGAGATTTTCTATGCTGATAAGACAGCGGTTGATACGGTATAACGGCGACAGCAGACCGGAAGCCCTGACTGTCTCCTCATCTTCCGTTATCTTGTAGGCCCCCCATTTATCGACTATAGTCCGGGTTATTGTGGTTTCCATATCCCTGAAGGTGGAAAAAGACATCTCCAGAAGGATAACATCCGAATCCCCGGCGGCTGAAGCCTTGTACAGGCCGTACAATTCCCTGTCCGACTTCCAGCATCCGTTGCCGCAGACAAGGAAATGATACTCATAACCTCCGGGCGTACCCGCTACACTCGGATCAAAAGGAATGACCGATAATGACGAACCTATCGTTACCAGACTTTTTTCCGTATCCTTTATGGCGTCGAGCTCATCGATAAATGACTCGTCTACGATATGGAGCCCGTTCTTATACCAGGGGGCTGATATCTCCGGCACGCCGGCTTCATATGCGGCACGGTATTTTTTGTTAAGATATCCGGTGACGGCTGTTGAAACTGCTTCAAAAACAAATATTAAAATAATAGCGGTAACAAGGGTTGCAATAGATATTATAAGATATTTAACTAATCCTTTACGGTTCATTGCCTGTCAGTTTATTCCCCGGCTTTCCATATATTTAAGATAAAGATCCGGTCTGTACTCTTTGGTCACCCTGCGCATTTCATGCATGCGGTAATCATCAACCTTTTTGTGATCTCCCGAAAGAAGTACGGCCGGAACCTTCTTCCCGTGCCACTCATCGGGTCTTGTATACTGAGGATACTCGAGAAGTCCTCCTGTATTAAACGATTCGGTCTCTGCCGATTCCTCGTTTTTCAATACTCCCGGCACAAGCCTCGCTACGGCATCCATCACCACAAGAGCCGAGAGCTCCCCTCCGGTAAGCACATAATCACCTATCGATACCCTGTCGGTGACGATCTCATCCACTACTCTTTCATCGATGCCTTCATAGTGCCCGCAAAGAAAGATAAGCTCACTTTCCCGGGACAGTTCCATGGCCATCGCCTGATCAAAGACCCGGCCCACAGGTGTCATGTAGATCACCCTCACCTCTCCGGTCTTCTTCTCAAGCCTCTTCAGCGCCTCCTGATAAGCTCTGTACACGGGTTCGCACTGCATCAGCATCCCCGCTCCCCCGCCGTAAGTGTATCCGTCTATGGATCCATAGGAGTTGGTACTGTATTCACGTATATTCACGGTATCAAGCCCG
>JAILQK010000055.1 GCA_024699045.1 Lachnospiraceae bacterium
CCGAAAAGTGTAATGTACTCTCACATCTCGCAGCCTGTCTTTAACGCTCTGAATAACTGCTCTGCGGTATCGGACAGATTTTTAATCGCATTTTTCGGCTCCATCGCCTCTTCAAGAGATACCGGTTGTCTCACTATGGGAAAGATCGCATCCACCCCTTTGGCTATGCATTCTTCCGCACCCTCACCAAGTCCGCCGGCAAGCGCGATCACCGGTTTATTGTATTTTTTTGCTATCCTTGCTATTCCCACGGGAGCTTTTCCCATGGCAGTCTGCCTGTCGATCCTTCCCTCACCTGTTATCACTATATCCGCTGCTTTGATGATTTCTTCGATCCCGGTCTCTTCGATCACAATATCAATTCCCGGCTCCAGTGTCCCTCCGAGAAATGTCCTGAAAGCAAACCCCATACCACCGGCCGCTCCCGACCCCGGGTAGTCCGGATCAGCCTCCGGGTGATACCTCTTCACCATAGCCGCATAATGTCCAAGCCATGCATCCATCTGTGATGCCTTCTCCGGATCGGCCCCCTTCTGCGGACCGTATATAAGACTCGCTCCGTTCTCCCCGCAAAGGGGATTTTTTACATCACATGCTATCCTGAAAACACTGTCCTTAAGCTCCACGGCTGCTTCCTCGGATTTTATGGAACAAAGACATCCGGCACCCTTCGCCCCGTAGGGCACGGATTTCCCTCTCTCATCAAGCATTCCAAAGCCAAGCGCCTGCAGCATGCCTATGCCGCCGTCATTTGTTGCACTGCCGCCGATGCCGATGATGAAGTTTCTGCAGCCCTTTGCCAGGGCATCCTTTATGATCTCTCCCACTCCATAGGTTGTGGTCAAGGCCGGATCTCTTTCCTCCATGCCTATAAGGGTCAGTCCCGCTGCCGCGCTCATCTCGATCACAGCGGTCCTTCCGGGATCAACGATCCCATATTCGGCCGTGATCCTCCTCCCCAGAGGATCGAACACCTTGACCTTGCAAAACTCACCGCGCATTCCCCGCGTCAGAGCATCGACAGTGCCCTCACCTCCATCTGCGAGTGGACATACCGTTACATCAGCATCATCCCACACCCGGAGGATGCCGTCTTTAGCGGCTTCTCCCGCCTCGGTAGAACTCATGCTTCCCTTAAATGAATCTATAGCTACTGCTACCTTCAACATATGACAGACCAGCTCATTTCTCATTGACCAGTTTACCGGTCATATGCTCCGGTTCCAGCACAAGGCATTGAACCCTTGAAAAAGCGTTATCAAGTTCCTTCCTAAGATACTCCTCATCATCCGTAAACTTCTTTACAAGCTCCGTGCAGATCTTGCGCGCCGTATCCTCATCCTCCACCTGGTGTATCCTTCCAAAGATTATGACGCTTGTGATATTGAGCGCCCAGTCTCCGTCTTTCCGGTATCCTTCGTTATACGTACAATAGCTTGCTTTATCACAGGATTTTATCGCATCGATCTTGTGTCCTTCCTTCGCCCCGTGAAAATAAAGCCTCCCATCCTCTTCGCAGTACCAGTGATCGATCGGGATCCCATACGGATAACCGTCGTCGCCGATCAAAGAAAGCACTCCGCGCTTTGTGCTTTTCAATATTTCGATGCATTCATTATCCGTTATCTGCTGCTTGAATCTTCTCATTTTTCTAAACATTTTTTGCCCCTGTCCATTATGAGGTTATGGTCAACTACCCATCACCTGAAAGTAATATGCTTGTAACCGTCTGGTCGTGATACCGGCTTACGCCTCCGGCCGATGTGATCTGACTGAATGCTCAGTTCTGCGAAGCTTAAGACAGTCCGCTGATCTCCCTCGCCTGATCGATAACATCAAGCATGATGTCCTTGGTCATTGCCCCGGGTATGTACCCCAGCACCTTCCCCTCCGGTGATATGATATAGGTGGTAGGATACGAAGTTATATAATAAGGCGCCGCAAGGGTGTACTCTTCATCCATCAGAACCGGAAACGTATAACCTCCCTCGGAGATATATTCCTTGATCCCTTCCTTATCGAGCTCCTGACCACCCCCCGGGAAGGTCACCCCGAGTATGGCTACATCCGATGCTTCGTCACTGCTGTACTCCTCATAAAGCTCCTGAATATAAGGCAGTTCATCGCTACAGTGGGGACACCAGGTCGCCCAGAAATTCAGGAACACTATCTTCCCT
>JAILQK010000067.1 GCA_024699045.1 Lachnospiraceae bacterium
GGAGCTAATCCTGCCCAGATCCGACCCAAGATCCTCTTTTCCGATCACCTTATGATTATTATCATATTGCAGACCGCAGCTTTTGCAAAAGTAACCATAAAAAGTCTTTGTCAGATATGAGGAACACTCCTGGCATCTGCCGTTCTTCTGAGGATCATCGTTTACATCCATTGTTCCTCCGGCGATACCCTCCAACAGATCATCAGCCAACTTATATTTTTCGTCCATATAGATTACCTCCCTATACTCTTATATTCATTTATACGAGTAAAGATCATAAATGGCAGCGAAAACGATGATTTTTTTCGATCACCGTAAAATTCAAAACCGGATTACTATTCATCAGCTCCATACATCTGCGAAGCGACCGCAGTGATGTCGAAGCCGTCAAGATCCTTTCCGGAAGTGGATAATGAATACGTCATTGCGTTCATATCATCGTACCACTGTACACAGTCCACGGTCTCACCGCCGTTTTCGGCCCTGAATTCCGTTCCCGCGGCACCGTTTATCTCGACATCTTCCGTATTTTTATTATCAAAATATAATCCGGAGATATCTTCTGACTTCTCCGCCGGCTTCATCCTGGCGCAATAGCTCATTCCGTCGAGATCAAACTTCATCTCCGCAAGTCCCTCGGCTTCCATAATGGCGTATGATACATTTTCGGCTCCCTCGGGAACGATAAACTCCATTCCGGTAAGCTTTTTCACATCTTCAGCGCTTACACCGTATTTCCAGGGATTCGCAACCTGGGCGGTATTCCCCTGTTCACCGCTCTCACCTGCGTTCTGATCAGCGTTCTGTGCTGCATTCTGATCCGGCTGCTTTCCCGCACATCCGGACAATAGCAGCATGAACGTCAAAGCCATGATAATTCCCCTGATCTTCATATAAGATCCTCCTTCCGTTTTAACTGATCGCGTATTCAAATGTCGTGACGATCATAAATGTCTCAGGCGATACCGACTGCCCTTAAAAAGCTTTCAAGCCTTTCGGGGATCCGGTTCTTCGGGCCAAGCCCCGTATCGCCAAGCCTGACCGTTTTATTTGTGCCATGATAATCACTTCCGGCTGTAACATAAAAACTGTATTTATCGGCATAAGCAAGGATCTCGCTCCTTAGCTCTTCATTAAATCCTGAATAATAACCCTCAACTCCCTGAAGGCCGTATCCTTTCAGATACCCAAGTCTTTTGTCCAGCTCGTCTCCGCGGATCATCTCGTCCCCGCTTCCTAGTGAAGGATGCGCGAGCACCGGGATCCCCCCGGCCTCGAGGATACTTCCGATAGCCTCTTCGGGACGTATCCACACGGATCTGATCTTAAGCCTGTTGATTTGATCGCTGATCGCGCGGTCCTTACTCTCGGCATAGCCGTATTTTACCATAAGATTGCCTATATGTGGTTTGCCCGGATTATCCATGGCTAGCAGTCGGCTGATCTCCTCTTCGGGAAACGTGATCCCCAGCTCCTCCTTCAAAAGCGCTATCCTTGCCTTTATCTTTTCGATCCTGAATCCATGCGCCTTTTCCACAAGCTTCAGGATCACCTCCGCGGCGGGATCATAGTTATAGCCCAGGATATGGTATTTTCCGCCCTCATCCTTACATGAAAACTCCACGCCTCTTATAAAGCGCATATCATCATCCGGCAATTCCAGGGATGCTATGATGTCGCCACCTTTGACCGCATCATGATCCGTCACGGAAAACACCCTTATCCCATGGGATCTCACAAGCTCCGGGATCTTCTCCGGCGCATCGCTCCCATCTGAAACAACAGTATGCATATGCAGATCTATCAGTCCGTCAGGCATCGCTCCCATCCTTTTTGATCCATACATCGTTTTCCATATTATATCAGTCTTTTTACAATACTCAACCTGATCGTGCAAAATCGGTTTTCCTAAAGCTTGCATTCAGCTTGCATGTAGTCGGCAGGATGATTTTGAATTACGGTTTTGATATGATAAAATTCTTTTTATACGGTCACAAAAGCGTCTCAGGATAATAAGTAAGTCTCTTCGGGCTTTCAGACTGACAGATCAAAAAGGTTAAAAGACACGGTATATGCTTACAAAGATACTATATATCATTATAGACAGCATCGGCATAATCATCATTCTCTTTACCATACGCGCGATCATGGGAATAAAGGCGGAGTACGGCAAATGGCTAAAGTATACCCTTGGCGCTTCTATCCTTGCCATCGCCTCAAACATACTGATCGCCTGCTCAGCAGATCCTATGCTTGCCGAGATCGCCTACTGCTTTTATTTTTCCTCGATCAACTGGATAATATATTGTCTTACCGGCTTCTGTCTCCTTTATACCGAGCACCGGACCGAATTCAACATACTGCGTATCCCGGGAGGCTGCATAATGGCTGCCGATGCACTTTCGATCTTTGCAAACCTCCTTTTACATCATCATTTTACGATCTACGAAAAAACGGTCGGTGGAGTCGTCTTCTATCAGACTGCTTTTCGTCCGGTATACTATATCCACCTCACCATCGATTATATCTATATCATCGTGGCTTTGTTGTTCATAATCTCCAGGATAGTCAACAGCTATGACCTTTACCGTATGAAATATGTCATCATCCTTTCGGTCCTTCTCTTTGTCATCGCGTTAAACATCGCCTATATGGCGCTGTCCCTTGTTCTTGATGCTTCCGTGGTATTCTATGCGGTCGCAGGCATGCTCATTTATTTCTGTACGGAGATATTCGTTCCGCGCAAGCTCATGAATTCCTCGGTAAGCCGCGCCGTTGACGACATGAACGAAGGACTTATAATTTTCGATATAAGCAACAACTGCATCTATACAAACGCTTTCTGTGAATACCGTTTCGGGATAACGGCTTCCACCTGCGATATCACCCGGGACCCGATCGCTTCCGTACTGAAAGATCTGGAGGCATCGGGACGAAATTTCGGTGAAACCTCTTACATCGACAGATCCGGCGCGGAGGTTGCCCATTACAAGATAAAATATACGAGTCTCCTGGACCGGAGGGCCCGATCCATAGGCTCTTATTTCCTCTTACAGGATACGACGGAGGAAGTACACTATATGGAGGAGATCCAGCGGTCAAGGATCGCCGCCGACAAGGCCAATGAAGCCAAAAGCACCTTTCTTGCCAACATGTCGCACGAGATACGGACCCCGCTTAACGCGATCCTCGGTATGAACGAGATGATAATCAGGACGACTCAGAATCCCGAGATCGCCGAATACGCGGACAACATCCAGGATTCCGGCAAAACGTTGCTGAGTCTGATAAACGATATCCTTGATTTTTCAAAGATCGAAGCCGGACGTATGGAAGTCACCGAGTCGGAATACGAGCCGCTGCAGCTTATCAGAGACTGTTATTATTTCTTTGAACAGACCGCCGGCGTTAAGGATCTGTATCTCCATTTCAATTTCGATGAAAAGATACCCATGAAACTCTACGGGGATCCGCTTCATATCAGACAGATCCTTACTAACATAATCTCAAATGCGATCAAATACACGAAGGAAGGCGGGGTTACCGTCAATGTCTTCTACAACAATACAGGCAGCAACCGTATCGAACTCATTACCGAAGTATCGGATACCGGCATGGGGATCGAAAAAGAGGATATTCCTCACCTCTTTGAATCCTTCAAACGCGTTAACGAATCAGAAAACGCCGCCATTCAGGGGACCGGACTTGGACTGTCGATAACGAAGCAGCTGGTTGAGTTGATGAATGGGCGTATCACCGTAGATAGCGCTCCGGGCGAGGGATCAAGCTTTAAGGTCATGATCCCTCAGACGGTCACCGACCATACAGATTCGGGCAAACTCATTCTCCTGCATAAAAAAGAAGAAGCTGTCTATAAAGAAAGCTTCCATGCTCCCGATGCAAAGATCCTGATCGTAGATGACGTTAAGCTGAACCTCAAGGTGGCATGCGCGCTCCTTAGAAAGACCCGGATAAAGACAGAGACCGCCTTATCCGGAGATGCCGCCATACAGATGTGCATGACCACAAAATACGATGCCATCCTTCTCGATCACCGTATGCCGATAAAAGACGGCATAGAAACCTTCGGAGAGATCTCTTCCAAAGGAATGAATACCGATACTCCCGTGATAATGCTGACTGCAAATGCAGTTAACGGAATAGAGGAAGAATACAAAAAGATCGGCTTTGCAGGTTATCTGTCAAAACCGATCGATATAAGTTCTCTTGAAAACATGTTAAAGGATATATTGCCTATAGCAAAGGTTCTACCATGATCCTTCAGGCCCCTATTTAAGACTCCTGGGTTTCTCGACCTTATTCAGGATCTTTCTCGCCGTATCCGCATCGATCTTACAGGTATCTCCGGGCTTACCTTCACAATTCTTCGAGCACCCGGAGCATCCGCCGCTGCAGCCGGCACAGGAGCCTCCGCCCCTGATATCTCCTATTATCTGTTTGATACAGGCGCTCACCAGAATGATGAGCGCCACGATCACTATAGTCTGTCCCAATACCGCAGGCATGATAAATCCTTCCCGGAAGACAGGCTTAAGCCCGTGCTTCCACGCTGGTCAGGGATTTCACCGATTCATCCGGCTTATATCCCTTACGGAAGATCAGATATATGATAAGGGCGAGCAGCAGGATCCCGATCACGGGTCCGATACCGAACGCAACCTCTCCGTAAATCATTCCGAAAACATTGTAACATATGAAGGCAAGAACATAGGCCCATACCGTCATATAGCCGATCGCCGCCCAGGTCCATTTTGCATTGTTCATCTCACGCTTGATCGCGCCGATAGCCGCAAAGCACGGTGCGCACAGCAGGTTGAAGATCATGAAGGCCAGGGCAGCCATGGGTGTATAATCCGCAGCCACACGATCCCATATTCCTTCACCTTCTTCTCCGAGCTCTTCTCCTGCCGCTTCTTCATCATAATTATACAAAACACCGAAGGTACCTACGACCTCTTCCTTTGCAACAAGACCCGTTATCGTCGCCACTGCAGGCTTCCAGTTTCCAAAGCCCAGAGGTCTGAAAATGAAGGAAAGGCCGTTTCCGACAGATGCAAGAAGAGAACTGTCCATAGGCGCTACATCTTCCTCCGGGATATTCATCTTCTCCGCAAGATTCGCCGTGTACTCATCCGTTATGAGGCCCTCCTGCTCATACAGATTGTCCACCATTCCGAACTTCCCGTTCACAAAACCAAAGGAGGACAGGAACCAGATTATTATAGATGATACCACGATAACAGATCCGGCTCTCTTTATGAAAGACCAGCCTCTCTCCCATGTAGCCCTCAGCACTCCGACGGCATTAGGTACATGATATGAGGGAAGCTCCATGACAAAGGGAGCGGGTTCACCTGCAAACTGCTTGAATTTCTTAAGGATTATACCGGAAAGGACTATAGAGCCGATCCCGATAAAATATGCCGACACTGCGACCCAGGCTGATCCTCCGAATACGGCTCCCGCAACAAGTCCTATTATGGGGAGTTTGGCTCCGCAGGGCATAAATGTCGTGGTCATGACCGTAAGCTTACGGTCGCGGTCATTTTCTATCGTACGTGAAGCCATGACACCGGGAACTCCGCAGCCTGTTGCGACAAGGCAGGGGATAAATGATTTTCCCGAAAGACCGAACTGTCTGAATATACGGTCCATGACAAAAGCCACTCTCGCCATGTACCCGATATCCTCAAGGATCGAAAGAAGCAGGAAGAGCACGAGCATCTGAGGAACAAAACCAAGCACAGCTCCTACTCCCGCAACGATACCGTCCTGTATCAGGCCATAAAGCCAGGTTCCCTCCGCTACTCCGAGCGCGCCGAGAATAGTATCAAATAATCCCGGAACCCATTCTCCGAAGATCACGTCATTTGTGAAATCTGTTGCCGCGGTTCCTATGGATATGCTCCATCCTCCCATCGAGATCGCGTAGATCAAAAACATCACCACAACGAATATCGGAAGTCCGAGTATCCGGTTGGTGACTATCTGGTCGATCTTGTCGGAGGTCGTAAGCTCTCCTTTTGATTTTCCTTTGACTACGGAATCCACGATCATCGCAGATATACAATTATATCTTTCATTCGTGATTATGCTCTCGGCATCATCATCAAGTTTTGTTTCATATTCTTCGATGATTTTTTCGATCGAGTCGGCTCTTGTTCCAAGTGAAAGCTTTTCGACGACTTTCTCGTCACGCTCAAACACCTTGATCGTATACCACCGTAGCAGGCTGTCATCGACAAGCCCTTTTAATTCGCTTTCGATCTGCGAAAGGACTTTTTCGGTCTCATCACTGAAGGTCTTGCCGGCTGCTGTTGTCTTGTGAGATTTAGCTGCCATTACGGCCTTTTTTGCAGCTTCTTCGATACCGTCACCTTTCATGGCGGATATCTCTACGATATCGCAACCAAGTTTTTCCGAAAGCTTCTTCGTATCGATCCTGTCTCCGTTCTTCTTTACAAGATCCATCATATTGACGGCTACGACAACGGGGATGCCAAGCTCGGTAAGCTGAGTCGTCAGATACAGGTTTCTCTCAATATTGGTACCGTCAACGATATCAAGTATCGCATCCGGTTTTTCATCTATAAGATAGTTTCTGGAAACTACCTCTTCCAGTGTATACGGAGATAACGAATAGATTCCCGGAAGGTCCTGAATGATAACGTCACTTTCGCCCTTAAGCTTACCTTCCTTTTTTTCGACCGTAACTCCCGGCCAGTTTCCCACATACTGATTGGATCCGGTCAGAGCGTTGAACAGGGTTGTCTTTCCGCTGTTCGGATTTCCTGCCAGTGCAATCTTT
>JAILQK010000077.1 GCA_024699045.1 Lachnospiraceae bacterium
CTTTCACAGGCACTGCAAAAGATGTGTACCGAGGATCTTACCCTTAAAAACATCAATGACTCCGAAAACCGTCAGACACTCCTTGTCGGAATGGGAGATCAGCATCTTGATGTGGTCAAGGCAAAGCTTCTTTCCGACTACAAGGTCGAGATCGTTCTAAGCAAGCCCAAGGTCGCATACAGAGAGACTATCGTGGGACAGTCCGATGTGGAAGGCAAATACAAGAAGCAGACCGGCGGACACGGTCAGTACGGACACGTTAAGATCAAATTTTCACCTTTGGGCGACAATACCAAAGCATTTGAATTTGCCGAAGAGGTCGTCGGCGGTTCGGTTCCCAAGAATTTCTTCCCCGCTGTGGAAAAGGGACTTGCGGATTCGATCGACAGAGGCCCGCTTGCGGCTTATCCGGTCGTCGGTGTCAAAGCAGTGCTCTACGACGGATCTTACCATCCCGTTGATTCTTCCGAGCAGTCCTTTAAGATGGCCACAAAGATGGCTTTCAAAGACGGTTTCATGAAGGCTACACCCGTTCTGCTCGAGCCCATAATGTCACTCAAGGTCGATGTTCCCGACAAGTATACGGGAGATGTCATGGGTGATCTTAATAAGCGGCGCGGAAGAGTCCTCGGAATGAATCCTACCGGTAACGGAAGACAGGTCATAGAAGCCGAGATCCCCGAAGCCAATATCTTTGGATATAACACCGATCTTCGTTCCATGACAGGTGGAACCGGAGATTTCTCCTACGAATTCAACCGTTATGAACAGGCACCGTTCGATGTGCAGCAGGCTGAGGTAGAGGCCAGAAAGGATAAGCTTGTCGACATCTCGGACGAAGACTGATCTTATCAAAAACATACTTACGTACGCAGCCGTAATAATAAGCGGCTGCGTATTTGTATTGCTGAGCGCCAGTTGGGTAAGTCCTCTATTTAAGGATTCCTACGGTTACGATTCCTCCTGGTACAGCCTCATGGGGCGCGCGATCACCGAAGGAATGGTGCCCTACAAGGATTACTTTGACCTTAAAGGGCCGGTATTCTTCTTCATCGAAGCGATAGGGCAGTTTTTCATCCATGGCAGGATGGGGATCTTTCTTATAGAGTGCATCGCCGCATCCGTTTCTTCTGTTTTTATCTGGAAGATCTGCAGGCTTTATATCGAGCCTTACCATGCAGCGATCGTGCTCCTGCTCACCGCTTTCGTAGCGGTTTCGCCGTTTTGGGGCGGGAATACCTGCGAGGAGTTCATGCTGCCGTTCAATTTTGCCTGTATCTATCTGACGCTTAAATACCTGAAGCTGGAAAAATACGAGGAATATTTTGTCCCGGCTTTTGTTTTCGGGATCTCATTTTCGGTCATGCTCCTTTCAAAGATCACGACCTGTGCGCCTATGGCCGCCGCAGCCTTTACCGTCGTGATCGTACTGATAATGAAAAGACAGCACCGGTATCTGCCCTTTATCATCGGATACTTCCTTCTTGGATTTCTGGTGATCTTCATCCCGGTATGCGTGTATTTCATCCTTCACGATGCTTTTAGGGACTTTATTTATGCGGCTTTTATCTTTGCCTATAAGAGGGGGACCGATTATTATGAGACGTTTTCATGGGAATGGGAATCAAAGCTCATAATCTGCTATACCGGGTTTGTTGCCGCGCTTATAATCCCGACACGCAAGTCAGGAGAGCATTATCTCAGGATCTTCGGGATACTGCTTTCATTTCTGACCTGGGCCGCGCTTCATCTGGGAACCCCCTATGATTATTACTTCCTGCTTACCATGCCCGTATTTATCTATACGGTAATGTCGACCTTCGCTCACTGGAAAAACAGAGCCACTTTGATGTCGGTACTGAGACACCGCCTCGAATATGAAGGCTCCGTCGCCGAGGCAGCAGAGCCTGTCAATGCCGGAACCAATGATACCGGCCCCGATGACAACGATAACGATACCGAACACGGTCAGGTCATTCGCGATCGATCAGAGACTGTCGGATACGATCCATCCGAGGCTGCCGCTCAAGATCCATCCGAGGCTGCCGCTCAAGATCCATCCGATAATGCCGCTCATGATCCATCCGATAATGCCGGTCACGATAAATACGAAAATGTCGGAGCGGGCACGGCACGTTATGAATTCCGAAGCTCCGATTCGATCAGCTATGAAAGAGGAGAGGGGTTTGAGCCCCCCGACATGAGCGATTTTAAGAATTACTTCATGGAAGGGGAGATCACAAAGCTTAAACGGGTCATGGAACGGCCGGACAGAAAGAGGATCGTCAGGCAGCGTCGTATCCTGTGGGTGATCCTGATCTTTATCGTCGTTGCGCATTATTATCCTTCCACGATGTTTAAGGTAAGGGAAAATCTCAGTCTTGCCCAACGTTCGGAAGACCAGTATGTGGAGGAATGCAAAGGTGTTTTGGATGTTGTCCCCGAGAGCGAATGGGATAATATCTATGACCTTGAATCCGGGATGATCTTCTATGAAGTCAATCAGCTGCTGCCGGCAAACCGTTATCCGGTCAATCTGCCTTATTTCCTGCATCTTAATCCCCAGATCAAGGCAAATGTGCTCCAATACCTTGATGTCGTGAAACCGAAATATGTAATGTCCGAGGAGATGGCGGCTTTTGACGATGAGGACACAAGGAACTATGTCTTTGGTCACTACGTGATGTTATGCGATATCGGAGCCGAAGAAATTTACGTCAGGACAGAATAAGCAGGGCAGCATAGACAGTGCAGGATTGCCGGGGCAGAACAGGCAGGGCAGCATAATACAGAATGATCATAGTAAAATAGTTAGGATAGTTAGGATAGAATAAGTATGCCGATTATGTTATTATAAAAGGCAGACATTCATATATTTTCAGGTGAAAATGTCCTTTCAGTCAGTAAAGGACAAAAACAGAACAACAGATTTCAGGGGGTAGTAAAATGTTTGGTTTTGGCGCAATGATAGACAAGCTTAAGAAGGATCCGAAGACGATAGTCCTTACCGAGGGCACCGATCCAAGGATACTCGAAGCAGCATCCAGGCTTCTTGCCAGTAATTTCTTAAAGCCCATACTTTTGGGAAATGAGGATAAGATCTTAAAGGCCGCGGAAGATGCCGGATACAATATCAGGGGCGCAGAGATCATAGAACCGAAAAAATATGACAAGCTCGATGAAATGGCAAACGAGTTTTATGAGCTCAGAAAGAGCAAGGGCGTTACTCCGGAAAAAGCTCAGGCCACGATGCTTGAGTACAACTATTTCGGCACTATGCTCGTAAAAATGGGATATGCAGACTGCCTGCTCGGAGGAGCAACTTATTCCACTGCGGATACCGTACGTCCGGCATTGCAGATAATCAAGACAAAACCCGGTAATTCAGTGGTTTCTTCCTGTTTTATACTGGTACGTCCTTCCGCAACCGGTGAAAATGAAGTTCTTGCCATGGCGGATTGTGCGATCAATATCGATCCAACCGAGGATCAGCTTGTGGAGATATGCGGCGAGACCGTAAACTGCGCGAAGCTTTTCGGTGTGGATCCCAAGGTGGCGTTCCTAAGCTACTCAACCCTTCATTCGGGACACGGCGACAGCGTCGAGAAAATGAGGAATGCGGCCGAGAAAGCAAGGGCACAGTATCCCGATATCCCGATCGAGGGTGAGCTTCAGTTTGATACCGCCGTTTCTCCCAGAGTCGCGAGACAGAAGGCTCCCGATTCAAAAGTTGCGGGTTACGCCAACACGTTCATATTCCCGGACATAAATGCCGGAAACATCGGATACAAGATAGCTCAAAGGGTCGGTAATTTTGAAGCATACGGACCCATCCTGCTGGGACTTAACGCTCAGGTCAACGACCTGTCGAGAGGCTGCAACGGTACCGAAGTCTATTCTATGGCAATAATCACCGCAGCTTTGGTATAAAACCAAATGCTGTGGCCGGTCGACTGGGATAAGCCAAGTGATGAAAACAGTGCCTTATGTGCCGGATTCCCGATGGGGGTCTGGCACGGAGAGGGTACTTTTAGTTTTAAATACAGATATTTTAAGCCTGTTTCGGACAATGGATCCGACAGCGCTGCTCCCGAAAGGAAATATCCGCTCGTAGTCCATTTGCACGGAGCGGATGCTTTCGGTGACGATAACCGTCTTCAGCTCGATCTTCATGATATCGGAACGATGTTTGCCCGCCCCGAATGGCAGGAACACGATCCCTGTTATATCCTGGTCCCTCAATGTGATCAGTATAAACACTGGGCCCGGAGCGATGTGGCTTTCGATCTGCAGCAGTTCATCATTTCATTTACGGAAAAATATAAAGACATCGACACTTCAAGGATCTATCTCTATGGCTACAGCGCCGGGGGACTTGGTGTGTTTACGCTCTTAAAGAAATATCCCGAGTATTATGCCGGTGCGATCCCGATCTGCGGAGCCACGAACGGAGAGGATATACGTAAGCTTCTCAAAACCCCTGTATGGATGGTCCATGCGATCGATGACAGGATCGTAAAAGCGACCTATGGTAATCCCGGTGAAGGGTCGAAATTCTATCTGGGTTCCAAGGATATCTACGAGATCCTTCACAATATCCCGGAAAAGGGCTCGGATGTGCGGTATACCGAATATCCGGACGGCTGGATGAAAAAAATCCTCGGAGTAAATCCTCATTGTTCATGGGTTGCCGTATCGGATCAAAGATTAGGCGAAGAATTCAGGAAATGGCTTTTCAAACAGAAACGGACCAAATGATCAACCTATACCATTAAAAAACAGAGGCAGAAATGCTTCTGGAATTTATAAATATCAACCATGAGTTGGTAAATAGCCAACAGGAATCAAAAATGGCAAGGGAGTGAGAAGACATCACATCGATCATATGCAGCGTTCAAACTCCGTAAATATCTCCGAAGCAAGACCACGCATTTTTTCCTTGTCTACCTTGCAGACACATCTGTCATAGGTATAGAAGCCGTTTGTCTCATCCTCCACATCACTTAACTGTGTATAAATACTTGCACAGCATCCAACTGAGATATACGGGATAAGCTGCTCCCTGTAAAGCTTTAATATCGCTTCTTCAAAATCCTCCCTGTCCTTAAAGCTCTTGTATCCGAACTCTTTATCGGGATTGAAGCAGTGATCCTTTTCCGTGAAGTTGTATCCACCGAATTCCGAGATGACAACAGGCCTGATATGGTGTATCTTTGCTATCTTTCTGAAATAAACGTGCTTGCTGACCACATCGCTCCTGAACTGTCTGAACCAACCCGAAGTAGAATCGACTATCCTGGTAGGATCGAGCGATTTAACCTCCTGATAAAGGCTGTCACTGTCAAACTGCCCCCATCCTTCGTTAAAGATCGTATAGTAGCATATGCAGGGGAAATTATGGAGATACCTGACGGTATCGAGCATATGGTTCTTAAAGATCCTCCGGCATTCATGATTTAAATGTGTCAGCAGGTCGGTCTTGGCCTTTATCCCGAAGGTCGGAAAGATCGTATCCCTCCAGAAATTGTAATCGGAATTGTTTACCATATCCTGCCAGACGATCATGCCCTGCACGTCACACTCCACATAGAATGCCGGTGGCTCGATCTTGATATGCTTACGCAGGGTATTAAAGCCAAGCTCCTTCATATATGCGACGTCATTGGCATATCCTTTTTCGTTATTCGGGAGGAATATCCCCTCGGGATAATATCCCTGATCCAAAACTCCGTGGAAGAAGATCGGTTTGTCATTCAAAAAGAACCTTTTATGTCTGTTGATCTTTTCGATGCTTACCGTCCGAATCGCAAAATAGGAGGATACCGAATCCGTACGGGAGCTGACTCTTATCCCGTAGAGGTACGGGGTGTCCGGGCTCCACATATGGGGATCAGTGATCTCTATGAATTTCTTATTGCGAAGGATCGTCGCCTTATACAGAAGCTTCAGCTCTTTACTCTTTGGATCCCCGATCTGAGGGTCCGCAGCCTGATCAACCGGAGCCGGCTGTCCTTCGGTTTCCGGATCCGGAAGCTTCGTCATGTTTACCGGCTTTGCTAAAACAGAGGCCGGATTAAACCCTGTTACCGGTTCGAAAATCTCAACCGTATATTCCGTAAAATCCTTTATATCATCGTTTACGACAACCCTTATCCCATTTGGAAAGGGCATAAGATCAAGTCCTTTAATATGCTTTTCAGGCACTTCCTCAAGCCAGACCGTCTGCCAGATCCCGGATACCGGGGTATACCACATACCGCCCGGAATTTTTGACTGCTTACCGTAAGGAAGGGTGATATCCAGCCTGTCGATCACATGCACCTTAAGCTTATGAGAACCCTCTTTTTTCAGAATATCCGTTATATCAAACGAAAACGGCAGATAACCGCCTTCATGATGACCGACCGGTACATCGTCCACATAGACATCACAGATCTGATCCACCGCGCCAAAATGGAGCATTACCCTGCAGGGATCATTATCTTCACGGTCATGATAGCGATAAGGGTGATATTCAAAGGTTGTATGATAATCATATTCTTCCGGGATCTTACCGTCATATTCAGGAGTAAGGCTGAAGCCCGAAAGCACGGATTCAAGAGGGAAGGGCACTTTAACTCCACAATCCCAGACCCCGTTAAGGCACATCCATGCAGAATCTCTGTAAAGCTGAGGTCTTGGATATTCCTTAAAAGGAATTTCCCCAACCTCAAGATCCATTTTAAGCTGTTTTGTATTTCTGACATCAGATCCCATATGTCAAAACTCCTGTGAACAGTTTCTTATCGGTTAAGTATAAACCAATACGTAAGAAAATGCCAAAACAAGTGACCGGATTTCAGTTGTCTTTTAGTATGTGGGAATGTGATCAGCCAGAAGTCAGAGCTGTGGATTGTATTATTCAGTAATAATGTTTCTAACAGAGAAAACAGCAAAACAGGGGAGTGCTCGATCTTTATTTGTTCGTATAATATAAATTATCCGAACTTTAAGGCCTGTTTTGGAAGATATCCGTAAAACAGGCCTTTTTTCTGCAGATAACCGTTAAAGCTCAATATAATCTGAATACACCGAATACGATCCCAAGGATCTTACAATCATTTACTATGATCGGATCCATGTCATCATTTTGCGGCTGAAGTCTTATGTGACCGTTTTCTTTATAGAAATTTTTGACTGTAGCCGAATCATCAACCATGGCTACGACAAGATCACCGTTATTTGCGGAATTGGTTTCGCGGACAAATACATAATCACCGTCGTTGATCCCGATATTGATCATGCTTTCGCCCTGAACCTTTAAGGCAAAGCACTGTGTGTTGGGTGCCATCTCTACAGGGAACGGAAAATAATTTTCTATATTCTGCTGAGCCAGGATCGGCTGTCCGGCGGCCACGGTTCCGATAAGCGGGATATTCGTGACTTCACGACGTCCAAGATTGAAATCATCGTCCAATATCTCGATAGCCCTCGGTTTCGTCGGATCGCGTCTGATGTATCCCAGCTTTTCCAGAGTCTCCAGATGTGCATGGACCGACGATGTGGATTTAAGGCCGACTGCCTGACATATATCACGGACTGCCGGCGGATATCCCTTGTCGAGTATCTCTGACTTTATGTATTCGAGTATATCTGACTGTTTTGCGCTTATTTTCCCTCTGACCATATAGGACCCCTTTCTTTGATCGCGTAGCGGCCGTGCCGGCATACGATGTCATCTGAACATCCGGATCCTGTCTGTGATACGCTGGTCACGGTATCCGGACAAGCTCATTATATCACAGTCATCTCAAAAACAGAACACTCTTTCGGAAAATATGTTCGATTTTTTATTCCATATAATAAAACCCATAAAATAATATAAAATAAGAGGCCGCAAAAACGGCCTCTTAAACTTACTTGTTACCGGTTATCTGTTATCTCTTATCTGTTATCTCTTATCTGTTGTCTGTCATCTGTCGTCTGTTGTATGTCATCTTGTGACTATATCAACCGGAACATTCATGATCTTTGCGACCTTAAGGATAACATCGATATGTCTTCCCACTGCCGCGCCGAAATGATGCGTAGGTCCGCATTCGCTCCACTGCGATACAAAGTCCCTTGCCCCGCAGCTGAACCGTGTACGCATATTGGTATCGCCGTTTGAAAGGATCTTGCCCTCTTCGTTCACACCCTCTGCGCATACGAACTTGAAGTTTCCGTTCATATCCTGTGTGATCGCCAGATAGGTTATCGGACCTGTCGGAGGATAGAACTGAGTCAGATATCCGCCGCCGGTCTTGCCATGGAATACGTCAACGATCTTCATAGTGGGCTTCTTAGCCTGTGATATATCATAATCACCCGATCCGCTGTGCCCGATGATGCAGATATCATCATTGAAATCTATCGTGTACATTTCTGCAAGCTGTCCGGTGCCTGAGATCGTCTTAAGGATACTCATGGCCATCGCTACCTTGATATCACCCTCAACGGCACAGGCAGTTCCCTGCTTGATGAGCATCGAGAATGCGGGAATAAGGAGACTGTCAACAACACCGGCCTGTCCCTTGGCATATCCGTCGTAATGGGATGCCACGAGTCCGAGCTGCTCATCCTTTACCCACTGCTCAAAGGCAACGACATATTTTGCCATTTCCCAGACCTTCTCAACGGTTCCGCCGCCTTCGACGTCAAAGGTATCAAGGATATCCTCTGCCTTGCTGCGGATGGCTGCCTCGTCGGTCACATCATCGGCTATGGCCCAGATCTTTTCCCAGTCGAACTGTTTGGTATAAAGATGCATCCTGTGATAAAGATTTGATTCATCGATATAAAGATCCATCATTCCGGGATATGGTCTGCCTATCTGGGCAATATTCGTATCACGGAAACGACGTCTTACCTGCGCCGCACGGCACCATTCCTCGATCTCCTTCGTGACTCCGGCATCGCCGCCCTCGACGACTCCGGTGATGACGGCATGTCTTTTACCGAAACGCTCCAGATCCGCGACCATCTCGCCGACTGCTCCGCATGCATAAGCTTCTCCGAGCCACTCGGCCGTGCCTGCATTATCATAATCAAGAGCCTTGAGTTTCTGGATATTGACGAGAACGACCGGTACATCCAGATCCTTGACCGCAGGAAGCATATTATACGAAGTCGCATATGTTAAAAGCTGCATAAATACGAGATCTACATCTGCCGCACGGAATTTATCCCCGACTTTCTGAGACTGCTCCTTTGTCGTAACGACACCGCCGTCGATAAGCTCTACGGTATCCGGCATTGAAGCCTTGAAATCCGCAAACTGCTTGTCAAATTCCGGAACGAGTGACGGGAACTGCGGAAGGTATGCGCCCAGCGCGATCGAAAAAATACCTACTTTTGCTTTTGTGTTAACTAACATCTTAAACCCCCTTAATATTTGATCTACCACTGAATTATAACAAATCGATTTTTCGCTTTCAATATAGAATGAACGGCGATCGTATCATTTTATATGGTCTCTGAAGAACGCTCTCTGAGCTTCGTTTATTATGATCCTGAGCGGTCTGATATGCTCCATCCTGTATCCCTTTTCCGAGAGCGACGCCCCGTATGACCTGAAGGAACCCTTTTCAAGCGTGATGACACGCGCTCCGGACAGTCTTGCTGCCTCGCGGGCCTTTCCATATCCGGTGTTTTCCTTTCCAAAGAATCCGTCGACAAGCTCCGAACACTTTGCGTCATTAATGGATCTGCCCATACCGGTTTCTATATATACGGTATAATAAGGTTTTGCTCCGTCGCCTTCAAAAGGCTCGGTATCGATGCAGTATTCCTTTATTGTCGTCCCCATCGCCTCTCCGAGGGAGGTCACGGCATTTTCGATCTGTCTTGAGGTCATGTTCTCATCCGCAAGATCAATGACCTGACTCTTGCGGTACGAAAAGGTAACGACAGGCATCTTTCCGCAATGATCCGTAACTCTTACGATATCCCCTACCGAATATCTGTAGAGTCCGGAGCGGGTCGTGACATAGAGCTCATATTCCTTATCCCTCTCCGTCTCCCAGGCCATGACAGGTCTTTTCTGAGGGTCATCCACCGGCATAAATTCAAAAACCGCCGCTTCGGGGATCAGCGTATAATACGCATCCTTTCCGTTCATGTCTAGAGAGATCCCTATGCTGCTCTCGGAAGTGGCATAGACAAAATAATGTACGGGAGTCAGTCCTATATACTTTTTCAGGGCTTCCATATATCCTGAAAAACAACTGCCTCCGGCGGTACAGACATATTGAAGTCCGGGCCATATCTTAAGCGCAAGACCTTTTCCGTCACCCGGAAGGATGCGCTTCAATTCGTTGGCTCTTGCAATATCCGGCTTAAGATTCTTTTCAAGATAAGCCCTCATTTCGTCACTCAGCTTAAAATGAGAGGAAACCGTACCCGTAGCTATATCATTTACGTAATGATCCCAGTTCTTGCGCAGGTGATCGAAAAGCCCTACGATCTTATGGACAAAGATCCCCTGGATGGATGTCACGGACCGGTCCTTAAGCGCGAATAAGACCTTTATATAAAGGAGATCTTCCAGTTTCTCGGAAAAAAGGACTTCCTTAGGCGAAGTAAAGCATTCAAGATCAAGCTCACCCGAATCCTCGAGGAGGCGATAAGGAGCCCCTATCCTCACCCCGCTCATCACCCCGTTTTCGGTGAAGGTCCGGAAAAACTCTCCGATATAAAAGATCCGCCCCTTGCTGTATTTAGAAGACATCGAGCTGAAATAAGATGCAACGCTTTCTTCGATCCCGTCTATCCAGTATTTTTTCTGGATCAGTATATCTTCGGTGGTCAGAGGCGTGTATCTGGGAACGTCGCTCATTCCGGAACTGATGCAGTAATATACCGGAGCTTCAGAGGTAAGGATCCCCTCCTCTCCTTTCATCATCCGGGAAACTGGCTCTTTGTAGGTCTCCCAGTCGGATAAAGGGACTCTTTCCTGATATCCGTCGATCGAACTGATATCAGAAAAGGAATATTTTTTACCGTATTCGGTATCCGCATTTGCGGAAAGGATCGATCTCAACAGAGACGTCTGTACTTGTTCGGCATCTTCCGAGGAAGCGACAAGTCCGGAGATGATATTATCTGACATTTTTCACCTTTCAAAAACAGGAAGACATAGTGATTTCCAATGGATATTATACTCCGAGGGGCCTTACACGGTCAACGAACCGAAAAAACAAATCGAAAATCTGTTCGATTTATTCTTGACAAGGGAATATATGTTCGATATAATGCTAATTACAAACACACGTTCGTAACATTTGTTCGGATTTTGTATGAAAGCGGGGATGATGATATGTACGAACTTTCACATCATAAAAATAAGATAATAAGACGTGCCATTATCAGAAGAAGAAAGGAAAGGTTTAAGACGATCCTTCGTTTTTCAACCGCATTGATGATCGTGATGACGCTCGCTACTCTCTCCCTTTCGATCAGGGGGTTTGCGGGTGAAAGAAACGACGGACCGGAGGTACATAAATACTATACATCCCATACGGTCGAAGAAGGTGAAAGCCTCAGTTCGATCGCAGAAAAATACATCTCGGATGAATATACGTCAATGGACAAATATATATCGGAGGTAGTCTCGATCAACCGGCTCATATCCGCCGGAGAGATCTATCCGGGACAGGCTCTGATATTTCCGTATTACTCTGTCGAAGCCAGACAGTGATGGCCTGACAGCCCGGGGCAGTATTCAGAGTTCTGTGACCTCAACCCTTCCACCCTTCCAAAGATGCTCCAGGTTATAGAACTCTCTTGCCTCCCTGTCAAATATATGAACTATGATATCGCCGTAGTCCATCAGTATCCAGCTGGAGTGATCCCTGACATGACCCTCCGTATTCCTTATTGAAACATTTTGTTCTGTCATGAATTCATCCACCGTATCCTGCAGCGCATCCATCTGATTGGGGTTATTGGCCGTGGCAATGACAAAATAATCGGCGATATCCGAAAGCCCGGAGATATCGATTATGCGGATATCCTCTCCCTTTTTTTCGTCAAGCTTTTCATATATCCCCTTTACTGTTCCTTTTATGTCTGTCATTTAGATCCGCCTTTCTGTTCACAGTAAAACTCATAAGTCTTTCTTGTCATCGGATCGATAGGAGCATCCTTCTTTTTCCCAAGATATGCCAGTGTATCCGACAGGATCTTACATACGGCCTTATCCAGGTCAACAAACGCCATCTGTCTGATCTCCGGGAGATTGCTTGCCTGGTCCCTTCCCGGTTCGATGTAATCGGCCGTAAAGATTATCTTCTGCAGCAGACTCATGTCGGGTTCTCCGGTAGTATGCGTCCTTATGGAATCCAGGATGTCCTTGTCGCTTATACCATATCTTTTTTCTGCAAGACAGGCTCCAAGCTTTGCATGGATCAGAGCCGTATTGGTCTTTTCAAAATCCGAGAGTTCGACTTTATATTTTTCACAAAGCTTAAATTTCTCGGCTGTAGGTATGCACTTGGCGCAGTCATGCAATAGTCCAGCGGTAAAGGCAACCTCGGGATCGATCGCGTACCGCATCGCAAGACAGGCGGCAGTATAGGCAACACTTACCGTGTGCCGGTATCTGTCCTTATCCAGTGCCTTTTTCATTTTCTTTTTTATTTCGGCATTTTTTTCCGTCATCTGTACAATCCCTTTTCTCTGATATATCCGGCTACTCCCGCCGGTACATAAGATGAGATATCCTCTCCCTTGGCAGCCAAAGATCTTATCATCCGTGACGACAGATCGGAAACCTCTGTCTCAAGTATACTTATCGAGGCATTATACTTTTCTTCATATTCGCTTATCTTTTGGCGTATCTTTTCCGGAGTCTGATCGTTCTCATCCTTTCTGGCGGCGACCGCTATCCGGCAGTTCTTAAATATATATTCGGGATCCTTCCACTTATCCATCATAAACAGTGTATCTCCCCCGATGATAAAACAGTAGACCGCCTCGCTGTCCGCTTCCAGTAATTCCTGTATCGTATCGCGGGTGTAGGTATTTCCGCTTCTTTTGATCTCGATATCCGAAACCTCGACATACGGGAGCTCCTTTGCCGCGATCATACACATTTCATATCTGATATCTGAAGGCAGTACATTTGTCCCCTGTTTCAGATAGGATATCCCGCTGGGGATCAAAATGACGCGGTCAAGCGCAAGCTGCTCATATGCGCACTTTGCAAGGTAAAGATGCTGATTATGAATGGGATTAAAAGTTCCTCCCAGTATCCCGATATGCTTTCCGCCCATACTCATCCTTTGATCATTTTCCGACATGCCTTTTCTCCGGGGATCAAGCGTACATTGGTCTCATCGCGGAAGCACGATCTTCGGTTCTTTGGCAGGTCTGTAGAGCACAAACTTACGGCCTATTACCTGGACCGCCTGCGATCTGGTCCTTTCGGCGGCAGTCTCCGCGATCGCTCTTACATCGTCATCACAGTTTTTAAGGACCGAAACCTTGATCAGTTCCCGGGCAGCCAGCACCTCATCCAGGCCCTTCACTATCTCCGGAGTGAGTGATTCCTTCCCTATCTGGTAGACCGGATCGAGATTCATCGCAAGTCCTTTAAGATATGCTCTTTGTTTTGAAGTAAGCTTCATATTTATCCTCAATCGTAATATTCAAACCAGTGTCCGTACATCCTTACGGTATCCCCGTCCTGAATGCCGAGTTTTTTCAATTCATTGTCTATGCCGTTGTCCTTGATGAACTTCTGAAAGAAGAGAAAGCCCTTTTCCGAATTCAGATTGGTATACCCAAGCATCTTTTCGATCCGGGGACCTTCTATCACGTATTCATTCTCCTTACTGTCATAACTTACGGTAAACGGCTCCGAAACCGAAACATCATATTCCGGGAAATACTCCTGTTCAAATACGGCTCCCTCATCCTTATGCGCAAGGACAAGCTCCGACGTATAGTACAAAAGCTCTTTCAGGCCCTCTCCGGTCGCGGCGCTCACGGGAAAGACCTTCGTCTCGCCTTTCTCGTAGCTGTCCTTCAGCCTTTTTAAGACTGCCTCCCGCTCCTCTTCGGGGAGGATATCCAGCTTATTCGCGGCGATGATCTGAGGTCTCTTTGACATGTCGGCATTATAGGAGACAAGCTCATTATCGATCTTTCGTATGTCCTCCACGGGATCCCGGCCCTCGATCGATGCGGCATCAACGACATGTATGAGAACCTTGGTCCTTTCTATATGTCTCAGGAAATCGTGTCCAAGTCCCACTCCTTCGGAAGCTCCTTCAATAAGACCGGGGATATCCGCCATGACAAAGCCTTTATTTCCCTCAAGATCGACTACCCCGAGGTTCGGTTCAAGTGTAGTAAAATGATAATCGGCGATCTTGGGCTTCGCATTTGATACTCTCGATAAAAGAGTTGATTTCCCGACATTCGGATACCCGACAAGTCCTACGTCGGCAATGCATTTTAGTTCAAGTGCGATCTGAAGCTCTATCGCATCTCCCCCCGGCTCGGCATATTGCGGGATCTGCATCGTGGATGTCGCATAATGCCAGTTTCCTTTGCCACCCTTTCCGCCTTTAATGACGGTAACCCGGGAATTATCTCCCGACATATCGGTTATGACCTTATGGCTTGTCGCTTCAAAGATGACCGTTCCCTCGGGGACTTTGAGTATCAGATCTTTGCCGCTTTTACCGTGACGTCGGTTGCCCCCGCCTTCTTCACCGCTTTCGGCGACAAACTTTCTTTTATACCTGAAGCTCTGCAGAGTGCTCATGCCCTTGTCCACTTCAAAGATCACGTCACCGCCTTTGCCTCCGTCTCCACCGTCGGGACCTCCGGCCGCGACAAATTTCTCCCTGTGAAAGCTCACATGGCCGTCTCCGCCCTTTCCGGATTTGATTGTAACTTCAGCATGATCCGCAAACAAATCTGTACCCCTTTCCGGTGATGATCCTACGGTAGCGGTTTTTAAAAAGACTCCGGACACACAGTCCGAAGCCCTTTTGAAACATCAAAATCAATGTTACTATAATTTACTTTGATTCCACAGCATAGACACTCGCCTGTTTCCTGAACTTATCTTTCCTCTCAAAACGAAGAACTCCGTCGATAAGTGCATAAAGAGTGTCATCTCCGCCCCTGCCTACATTCTTTCCGGGATGGATATGTGTGCCTCTCTGCCTGTAAATTATATTTCCGGCCTTAACGAACTGACCGTCCGCTCTCTTGGCTCCTAATCTCTTTGCCTCTGAATCACGTCCGTTCTTTGTGGAACCGACTCCCTTTTTATGAGCAAAGAACTGAAGATCAAGTCTTAACATCCTGCTGTCCTCCTTACTCTATGCTTCTGTAACCTTAACATACTGTCGTCCGTACTGCTCTTCCGTGGAAACCATCCCCAGATGAAATGTACGGAGCAAAAGCTCTGATCTTTCCGTAGGCTTATCTTTAAGCTTCGCTGATATAGATCCCTTTTCACGGTCGATATCCACTATGATCCGCTCCTCGGGCAGAAACTGCTCAATGGCGTTTAACGTGTTTATCGTAAGCATCGAGACCGCAGCGCATATTATATCGTTTCCTGCCTTGGCAAAAAGCGCATGGCCTTCTACCTTAAACCCTGTGATATCTCCTGCCTTGTCTCTTGAGATCAGAACCTCTATCATACACCGATCATGAGTTGATCTTATCGATCTGAACCTTTGTGTATGCTTGCCTGTGACCGTTCTTTTTGTGATAGCCGGACTTTCTCTTGTAGTGATAGACAATGACCTTTTTGCCTTTGATCTGATCAACCACCTTGCCTGTGACAGACGCCGACTCCACAGTCGGAGAACCTATCGTCAGCTTATCCCCGCCTACTGCAAGAACCTGGTCGAAAGTAACATCGTTTCCGGCTTCTGCGTCAAGCTTCTCAACACAGATCACATCGCCTTCGGAAACCTTGTACTGTTTTCCACCTGTTGCGATAATTGCGTACATATGGCACCTCCTTTAATTACTCGCTGA
The DNA here is from genome assembly GCA_024699045.1 of Lachnospiraceae bacterium. Classification (GTDB taxonomy): domain Bacteria; phylum Bacillota; class Clostridia; order Lachnospirales; family Lachnospiraceae; genus NK4A144. Next base: position 16,027 of record JAILQK010000077.1, read on the forward strand.
TTACGGTGGCGTCCTGATTTTGGGCGCACTTATACCTTTTCACGCGGCATACCCCGATATATTAACAAGCAAACCCGCTAAAGTCAAGTGTTTTTATCCCTTTTCAATTCAGCCTTGCAATTCAGTGTTTCAATTCAGCATTGCAATTCAGCGTTTTCAAAACCTCTTTAAGAGAAGGTCTCTTTTTGCGCCTGGTAAGCTCCGCGATCCCAAGTCCGGTAAAATCAATAAAGGAACAATCGCAAAGATCATATCTTAAAGCCTCTTTCAGTTTCTCTTCGAGCAGTACGTAGTCCCCGGTGTTTTTCATATTTATGAAATCAACGAGTATCATTCCCGAGATATTACGGATCCTGATCTGTCTTGCAAGCTCTTCGGCCGCCTCGAGATTCACCTTCAGGAAAGTCTCTTCCTTTGAGTTGCCCCTGTCTGTTTTTCCCGAATTTACATCCACGACGGTCATCGCTTCGGTCTCGTCGATAACAAGATAAGCTCCGCTCTTAAGCCACACCCGCCTTTCATAGACCGAATCCACGGTTGAGGCGATCTTATGAAGCTTACAAAGCGGCAGCATGGGATCGTCATAAAGCACAGTTTCGGTTTCAGGAAATGCCTTTCTGAGGGGCTCCGCCATTTCCGGAATATCCGTGATGATTCTTGATATGTCCCCGAAACGGCAATCCCTGATCCCTGTCAAAAGCGGGTCCTCAGCCTTATAGAGGATACTGAACGGAGTACGTTTTCCGCTTATTTCAAGGATATAGGATAATTTTCCCGAAAGAGTCTCTATTTCTTTGATAACCTCCGCTTCATCCGCCTCCCCGGCTTTTGTCCGAATGGTTATATCAAATCCGTATTTATCGGGAACCACAGCTTCCCTGAATCTCTCTGTTGTCTGCTGTTCCCGGATCTTTCTTGAGATCTTAAGTCTGGGGACACCCCCCGCAGGGACCGCGGCTACGGAATATCTGCCTGCGATGCTGAGCTTCATGGATACTTCCTTAGCCTTGCTTCCCGATGCCTCCTTTATTATGATGACGGGTATCTCCGTCCCCGGTCTTAAACCTGCATCGGGTTTGCATGATAGATAGGCTTTTTCTCCGCCGAGATCCACAAAGACCGAAGAAATCCCTTCCGCAACCTCGGAAACCTTGCATATTACGATATCTCCGACGCCAAAACGCCCGGTGTCCGCAACGGCCGTGATATCCTCCGTTTTTCCGTCCACCAGGGTGCACAGCATCCTGATGCCTTTATATTCCGTGAGTACACAAGTTATGCAGGGATCGGACATCACTAAAACCTCTCTCCTGCTTTATAAAGAGGGATAAGCTCCTTACCGTTACCATCACCCTCATCGGTATAAAGCTCATGGCGTGTGATCATGAGAGCGTGAGGAGGAAGCTCATAGCCGGCTCTTTCATACAATGCGCCGATCACAAGCTCCGGCTTGATATTGTCCTTTGAACCGGCCGAAACCTTCATCCTTATCCTGCCGTCGTCACCACAGGTGATCCCGAGAATAAAGGGCCTGATATCGATCTCCCTGTATTCAGGCATTTCCTCTCCGGCCTTGTCATTCATTGATCTGGTGTTATACGAAGCTTTGGAAATGCGCCCCTTCCTTCCTGATCTCTTTACCGGCTTTTTTGCGATGAACGGCTCCGGTCCGCTTATCCCGCTGATCGCTCCTTTGATATCGAATGGAGGCTCATTCCCCTGTCTGAAGCCTACTATATAGTCCGCGGCTCTTACCGAAGCCATGGCGTTTTCGGCTCCGTCAGGAAGCTTTACGCATTCGCTGACCTCTATACCCTCAGCCTGCTCCCGATTCATCCTCTCCATTACATCCGCCGATGACAGGGCTTCAGCTACTTCGATATCAAAATATTCCGCATCGGATTCATAGCCGACCGATAAAGGCATCGCAAAGGACATTTTCTGATGAGGCGAAAACCCTTCGGAATACACGACCTTAATCCCTGCCCTGCGGTTAAGGCGCTGGAAATATCTTTGTATATCGAGATGTCCTATGAATCGGACCGTCCCGTGTTTTGAAAACCGTATCCTAAGCTTCAATGTCAGTTTCTCCTGTCATGACAGATTCCCCCTCCGAATACCGCGGCCCCGCATCCGCTGCAGGCTTCACGGCAGTTGGGGGTCACTTCCGCTTCAAGGGATCTGAGGTATTCTTTTTTAAGAAATCCTTTTGTAACTCCGATATCGATGAAGTCCCAGGGGAAGCTCTCATCGAGGCTCCTCGGACGTCGGGTATAAAAATCCGCATCGATCCCGGTTTCGGCAAACGCTTCATTCCATTTTTCCGGATCGAAGCTTTCCGTCCAGGCATCGTAGATACAGCCCTTCCGATAGGCAGCCAGCAGGACATCCGCTGTGCGGCGGTCCCCCCTTGCAAAGACGCCCTCAAGCTTTGATATCCCGGATTCATGATATTGGAATTTGAGGCTCTTATGATTGAGAGCCTTCTCCATTGCTTCATTGACCATATGCGCCTTGCGGACGAATTCCTCCGGAGCATCCATGGCGCACCACTGAAACGGAGTGAACGGTTTCGGCACAAAAAAAGAGGCCGAGCTTGTGACTGTAACCCTGATCCCTTTTCTCTCTTCCTTGGGCACGGTATCAAAATAATTCATCGCCACATCGTTAGCAAGCGTCGCGACCGCCAGGACATCCTCATCCGTTTCTCCCGGAAGTCCCAGCATAAAATAAAGCTTAACCTTATTATAACCGGCTTCAAAGCAGATCGCGGAGCCGTTCATTATATCTTCCTCGGATATCCCCTTGTTGATCACATCTCTCATCCTCTGGCTTCCCGCCTCGGGAGCAAAGGTAAGGGAGCCTTTTTTGCTGTCCTGTATCGTCTCCATCATCTCCAAAAATACATGATCGATCCTCAGCGAGGGCAATGAGATATTGATATATTTTTCTTTATAGGTCTCAACCAGCCATTTTACAAGCTCGGCGATCCTTGTATAATCGGACGTTGAGAGGGAGCTTAGGGAGATCTCATCGTCTCCGGTCGCCCTGATCATCTCTTCGGCATGCTTTTTCAAAGTATCAAGACTCTTTTCCCTGACCGGTCTGTAGATCATCCCGGCCTGACAGAATCTGCAGCCTCTGATACACCCTCTTTGTATTTCCAGCACCGAACGGTCCTGGGTCACCTTGATAAAAGGGATCACTCTTTTTACGGGATATGGCGCCTCATCCATATCCATGCATACCGCCTTGGTCACTCTTTCCGGAGCATTCCCGTTCAGTCTCCGATACTCCTTAAAGGTCCGGTCCTCATTATACAAAGGCTCATAAAACGAAGGAATGTACATTCCCCTTATATGCGCGGCCTTTTCAAAAAACTCTGTCCTTGACGCTCCGGCCTTTTTCATTTCACGGTAAAGATCCAAAAGCTCGTCGTATTCGGTCTCTCCCTCTCCGATATAGAACATGTCAAAAAAAGGTGCGACCGGCTCGGGATTATAAGCGCATGGACCGCCGCCTATGACGATCGGGATCTCCCCCAGACCGGCATCCTTTCTGTCAGCGGCTTTGAGCGGGATCCGGGAAAGGTCAAGGATCTGGAGCACGTTGGTATAGCACATTTCATACTGGAGCGTTATCCCGAGGAAGTCAAATTCTTTTACAGGATCCTGCGATTCCAGCGTAAACAGCGGGATGTCCTTTTCCCGCATTATCCGGTCAAGATCGAGCCACGGCGAATATACCCTTTCACACCAGACATCGCTCCGTCTGTTAAACATCTCGTACAATATCTGTATCCCGAGATGTGACATCCCGATCTCGTAGACATCGGGAAAACACATGGCAAATCTTATGTCCGTATCGGCTCTGTCTTTGACCACCGAATTGATCTCACCGCCTATGTATCTCTCCGGGTGCTCTACCGATAATAGTATCTCATCGTCCAGGATCATCTTAAAAATCCAGCTCCTTCTTCTCCAGATATTTTATACTAAAAAACACTGCAAGCCCCAGATATGCCAAAGTTCCGGTCACAAACATGATCATCCCTTCTGCCGGCATATTGAGGAAAAAAAACGTGGCAGCCATATCTCCGAGGCCATAATAAATATACCTGCTTATATGAAGTCTGGCAAAGAAAGGTATATATTCCAGATAATAAATCCCCGCCGGGATCAGTAAGGAGATCAGGAAATATGAAAAATATGAAAGGGGGATATTATTCGATATATACAATACGAGAGCCGAAAAGATCACCGTGCCTTCGGCAAAATAAACAGAATATACAGAGTCCACAAGGATCAGTATGACAGCATCCATGTCAGGAAAATATCCGCAGACCGCTCCGACACCGAAAAGCATCACCATCGCGAAGAGGTTCAGGAAAAGCATGATAAGGTAACTGTCCACTATCTTTGCGAGGTATATTTTTTTTCTTGTGAACCCGAATCCTATAGCGGTCGTAATAGCCATTACCCTGAACTCATCAACAAAAACGCATCGAAAAACAACCGGTCCGAAAACCAGACAGCCAAGGAGCTGCAGCATCTCCATCTCCCGGTAAACAAAATTAAACACGTTATCGTTTACCCCCGCCACATAGAAGGCCGTTGCCAGGACAATGACAAAAGTTAAAGGGAACATGAGACGCATTATCCCGGTCTTAAATATCCTTTGAATATCTGCCCTGATAAGGTTTCCCATCTTAAAACTCCATCTCCTTTACGGAAAAGATCCACATCGAAAGGATCAGCGCCCCTATGATATATACCGTGACAGCGGGGATAACAGGCCATACGAATTTGCCTGCCGCGGCCAGAGCCTCGGCCTTCTCTATAAGACCGGTAAAGCTTATATCGTAAACCCCTACATCCATCTTCTCCTGGACGGACTGTATGATGCTGCAGATCAGCAGAAGGAAACAATTATAAAGGATCACACCGGGAGAGACTCTAAGGAACAAAAACACGGCAGGCAATGTAAATGCGCCGTATCCGACGGTTTTGAGCCACGCCAGCAGGATGGTCGAAGCAAATCTGAAACTCTGCCTTACGGTCAGATACGGAGTCGTTATCTCAAACTTTGCAAAGAGCACGACAGCCGACAATAAAAACATCAGTCCCGCGACGATCATAAGATCGATAAACTTTGCAAGCACGACCTTGTTTCTTGTAAGCCCGTGCCCTATCGCGCACTGCATGGAATCCGACCGGAAATCATCTCCGAATATCCCCAGATATGTCGGGAGCACAGCTATGAGCGGAGTAAGATAATTGATGATCCCATTCGAATAAACCATCCTCTCCTCCGCGGTGATATCGCCGTTTCCCACAAAGATAAGCACCGGAAGCTGCACAATAAAAAGGATGTAGAACACCTTGCTCCTGAAAAGCTTTTGAAGATCTGCCAGGATCAGACTGATCAAATTCACACACCCCCTATCACCCGGAAATAGAATTCTTCCAGGGTTGAGCGCTCCTGTGTTTCTTTGAGGACCTTTATCCCGTTGGCGGCAAGGACCTCTTTTGCTCTTTCCAGATCATCCACCGATATCTCGATCTTATCCTCTCTGATCTTCAGATCCTCTCTTGTTATCTCCTTTGCGACCAGTCCTTCATGGACTATTCCGAAACGGGTTGCCGTATTTTCCAGTTCTCCGAGGATATGAGACGATACCACCACGGTTATGCCGAATTCCTCATTTATCCGATGTATCATATTTCTCACATCCGCTATCCCCTGAGGATCAAGGCCGTTCGTCGGTTCATCCAGAATGAGTATCTCCGGATTTCCGATCAGCGCATTTGCTATGCCAAGGCGCTGTTTCATCCCCATCGAAAAGCCTTTGTATTTCTTCCTGACATCCTTAAGTCCGACGATCTCCAGGACTCTCTCCGTCTCTTCCTTCCTGTACTTCCCCGATATCCCTTTGACGGTACCGAAATAGTCCAGGTTGTCCCTTGCGGACAGATTGTCAAAAAACCGTGTCCCGACAAAAAAACCGATCCTGCCCCGATTTTTCAGAAGCTCTTTTTCGTTTGTCGACCCCGAGATCGAAACCGTTCCTTCATCCATCGGAGAAAGACCCAGGATCATCTTAAAGATCGTCGTCTTGCCTGCGCCGTTTTTTCCGATAAGGCCGTATATATCACCTTTATTGACCTGCAGGCTGACCCCCTTCAGCACTTCATGGCTGACGTATTTTTTCATTACACCCTGTAGTCTGATCACTGATTCACTCATAGTCTGTTTCTCCGGATCTTTATCACCAAACCGTTATCCTCTCATCCGGATCCAGATACATTCCGTCCCCGGGTTTAATATCATAGGTATCCACAAATTCATCAAACTGCTGGACTCCCACATTGACCCTCAGATAGTTCAGAGGATGAGTGTCGTTGTCAAGCATGTATGTCTCGGTTTCCGGCGATGTCTGCGTGCGATAGGACCTGGCATAGCTTCGGAAGAAAGAATCATAATCAAAATCATCCTTATGGGAAGCAACCCCCAGTGCGACTGCCAGTCCCCCCATATCCGCCGTAGCTTCCGCATTCACATTATAACCGTTATACAGACCCGAATTTTCAAAAGGAGCGATCAGCGAATAATAATCAGCGACCATGTCGGAACGGTCATTAAATTCCATCAGATCATCTTCGGGAAGCCATTCATTATCAAGCCCTTCTTTATCGTAAAGCGCTCCGTCCTTATCAAAACCGTGGGTGATCTCGTGACCTATGGTCGTTCCGATCCCGCCCAGAACCTCCTCTTCATCCATTCCCTGACTGTATAGAGGCTCTGCCAATATCCCGGCAAAGATATAGACTGTATTCATATTTATGTAATAGAACGCGTTTGTCACGGTAGTCGACATATCCGTGTCGTAGGGATCCCAGAATGTCCGGTCGTATGCTCTGTCAAAACGTATCGGGTTCTGCCTTTCCTTAAAACGGCTGCACTCCATGAAAGCCTCAAGAAAGCTTCCGCCCTCCTCACGACTTTTTATATCAAGATCTTCAAAGGAAACTATTTCGAGATTAGGACGCGCCACATGAATACACAGCGCATCAAGCTTTGCCGCGCTAAGCTTCCTGCCTTCATCGGAAAGCCAGTCCTCATGCATGAGCATATCCCTGTACTCATTTTTTATCTCATTCACCGTTTCCTCGATCTTTGCGATCTCGCTCTCGGAAAAATATCTTTCGACATACAATTTGTCCATAGCGGCACTCATCGCCGTCTGACCTATATATAAGTCATAGAGGAGCATTTCCTCCTCGTATCCGGGGATAGTGTTATCCTCAACGTAATCCTCCGTTAACGACTCGTTGTCAAGCCGGCTTGCCTCATCATAGATCTCCGAATCCAGATATGCCGCGCATTCCTCCGCATACAACACTTTTAACCAGGCTTTGATATACGGCAGGTATTTCGCCTTCAGGAGCTTATGAAGGTTTTTGACGTACCTCATATCTGCGGCATAGCGGTCAATACGATCCAGATCCCTTGCCGAAAGATAATCCCGGAGAGGGTAATCTCCTGCAGGCTCGATAAGCTCCGGGAGACTGAGGTCGTTCTCGGTCATGTCATAGGCCTCCTTCGGATCGGAATATACGAGGATCTTCCTTTCGATCCGATAGGCATCCGAACAAAGCTTTTTCACCTCCTTATCGGAGTAGCCCAGTTTCGTAAAGATGAGCCGCATCTTCTCCTCATGATCGTTCTTGGCTTCAAGGGAGTCCAGTGAGAACATGAAATAATCATCATAATTCGGCAAAACAGGATGTGGGGCATCAAGAAAGATACAGTATGAATCGGGATGAGAGTTCGACCGGTCGACACTTTGCCGCATGATAAGCGCAAATCCCAGCGGATTCCTCCCGGGGTCGTTCTGCCATGAGAGCAGATCTTCGACGGTTTCTATGGAATCAATGCCTTCCATATACTTTCTTAAAGGCTCTGCACCGTCTTCATCCCTGTTGTCCCAGTCGGTAGCAAGATCGGCGAACTTTATGAGTTCTTCGGCTTCTTTGGAATCTAAAGAAGAATCCTCCAAAAGAGCATTTTTGTTTTCATATACGGTTCGTGCGATCTCGGAGAATGCATCGTCCTCATAGGTCTGTTCACAGATCCAGTCCTGATTGACCGCGGCGGCAAAGTCATCTTTCTCACTTATTGCCACATCAGCGGAAACCGAACCTGTTATATCGGAATCAACCCATTTGCCTGCTCCGGGGATATCCGGATCGGGGAGGGAAAGAAGCTCTTCGGAGGCATCTTCGGAGGCATCAGCAGATGTATCGGCAGAGGCATCGGCAGAGGTATCGGTTACTGTCTGATCTTCAATGTCTGTTTCCTGGGCGCATGAACACAGTGCCAGCAAAGCGGTGACCAGCGTCACCGCGAGGATCCTGCGGCCAGGATTAAGATATTCCGGTCGTTTCATCTGGATGATCCTTATCTTTTATCTGTTGACAATCTCCTTGGTGACGTCTTCCCAGGTCACACCCTTTTCGACCATGAGCACCATTGCATGATAGAGCCAGTCCGCAAGCTCGTATTTCAGCTCTTCGGGATCCGGATTCTTCGCTGCGACTATGATCTCGGTGCACTCTTCTCCGACCTTCTTCAGGATCTTGTCTATCCCTTTATCAAAGAGATAGTTCGTATACGAACCTTCCTTGGGGTGATCCCTTCTGTCGACTATCGTCGCATATTCATTCTCAAATACTTTCAGGGGATTTGAATCGTTATACTCGCGTTTTATCATTTCATTGAAGAAGCAGGATCTCGCTCCCGTATGGCAGGCAACTCCTATCTGAAGCACCTTTGCGAGTATCGTATCCTTATCGCAGTCAGCGGTAAGGCTTTTGACAAACTGATAATTACCTGAGGTTTCGCCTTTTGTCCAAAGCTCGTTGCGGCTTCTGGACCAGTAGGTCATCTTTCCGGTCGCAAGCGTCTTTTCGAAAGCCTCCTCATTCATATAGGCAAGCATGAGTACTTCACCGCTCTTATAATCCTGAGCGATGACCGGGATCATATCTTCACTGTTCTTTGAAAGCTCCTCCCAGGAGATCTTGCTGTCATAAGTATTGACAGGGATGCCGAGGCCCTTACACTGCCTCTTGAAATCCATGAAGTCTTCCGCCGATACATCAAGAACCCCGCCCGCTATGCCGGCTATATCATAGGATCTTAATACCGCAGCCGCCTCGTGAAGTGACTCTTTTTCAAGCAGAGGGATGACATCCATACTCATGGGA
>JAILQK010000076.1 GCA_024699045.1 Lachnospiraceae bacterium
TCAAGGTTTGTGCATATTCCCTGCGGATGGTGGGTGTCGGCAGAGGATCGGGAATATATAGCTGACATGATACGGAAAGGATGGTAACGACCGATGATGAAGACGGACGATATGGAACTTGATCTGACGATAGTCACGCCGGTATACAACACACCGGTCAAATTTTTGGATGATTATCTTGAATCCGTGCTGAAGATACAGGGGATAACCTATGAAGCCATAATGGTAAGTGACGGGAGTACCGATAAGGACACCCTGGAATGGCTTAAACGCGTCGATAAGGAGCATGAGACGATCAGGGTCATTTTGAGGGAGGAAAACTGTGGGATATCGGTATGCCGCAATATCGCGATAAAGACCGGAAGAGGACGCTATATCCTTACCGTTGACTCCGACGATATGACCATCGCTTCGGAGCTCCCGCCTCTTGTAAGATACGCCGACAAGACGAAGGCGGATCTTATGATCGCAGGGTTTAAGACGGTCGGGATAAGCAACCGCGAGTTTACCGTGGACCGTACACGTCCGCTCGTATCGGCAATGAGGATCCAGACGGGGGGATGGCTCATCCGCAGGGGGTTTCTCATAGAAAACGATGTCCTGTATCCGGAGGGGAAATATCTGGAGGATGTTACCTTTATCCTGGGCAATATCACCAAGGCAGGAAAGATCTCCTACAGCCGCAGGATATTGGGAATAAACCGTACACATGAGGCAAGCACTTCCCATCAGAGCGTCTATCAGCATATGAGGGAGGATCAGATCCCATTTAAGGAGCTTGAGAGATTCCTGTCGGATTTCGACGGCACGAGCTGCCGCTATGCACCCGATATCTATGGTTTCGCAGTTCAGATCCTTGCCGGGATCGCCTGCCTTTTTTCGGCGCATTCAACCCCGTATGAAAAGGAGAGGATCTCGGGGAAGGCGGCCGATCTCATGAGGAGATACGTAAAGCACAGAAAGCTTAATGCTCTGCTATATATCATAAAAGGAAGCGGGAACCTGCTCGCGGATGTGCTTCCTTTCGTATATGCGGTGGCGCTTGATCTGCGGTGTGAGAAGCTTCTGGAAAAGACAGTCGGGAGGATGCTTAAATGAAAGTGATATTTTGGGCCTACAGACAATGGGGGATCGATGTATATGATTCCGTGGCAAGACACCCGAGGATCAGCGAGAGTATATTATGCACTTCAAGAGAGGAAGTCCTGAAGCTTCCTTTGGAGGAATACGATATGCTGCTGACCTGCGGGCTTAGCGAAGAGCTGGGGGAGGAGATAGTATCCCGGATCGAAGCCATAGGAGTCCACTGCGCGGAGCTTGACCGGTATTCATACGGCACGCCGCTGCAGCTTCAGATCATCGACGGGATAAAGTATACCAAGCACAGGATATTCAGCTTTACCTACGACGGGGATTCAAAGCGCGCGCATACCCACAACCGGAGATATGCCAATGAGGTTACGCTGGATCTTACCGGGAACATGTCGGATATCCTGGAGCAGATGACTGCAACGAGCAAGGTCCTTTTCCATCAGTATCTGGATGAATATCCCGACAATGAATGGCACACCTGGCCGGAAGAGGATATAGTTCGTCCCAAGCGCAAGCCTGAGGACAGCGCGATCAGCATAGAGCAGCTTGCCGGCATGGACACCGAGCAGATGTACAACTTTTTCAGATGCCTGGAGGCTCCCTATCCCAACGGGTATATAGAAGATGAGAAGGGCTGTCTCTATATAGAAAAAGTCAGGTACAAAAAGAAATAACCGGCCGGGATGAATGTACTGTTTGCAATCTACGGTTTCATATCAAGACTGTATTTCGGAACTCTCCGGCGCGCCGGTGAGATAGGCCGGGGGAGTATCTTAAGACTCAGCGGTCATGTGACCTCCGTAGGCGGGATAAAGGTCGGGGAGGATGTTTTCATCGGAGATCATTTTCGGATGGACATAGTCCCAAGACACGGTCAGACCTATGAGGAGAAGGAAAAGGGAGAGCTTGTCATAGGCCGGAATACGAGTATCCAGGATCGCTTCAAGGTGTCATGCGCGCTAAGCGTGGTGATCGGAGAAGACTGTGTGTTTGCGGGAAATGTTTTTGTTACCGACAATAACCACGGGATGGATCCCATGGGAGAGGTGCCTTACAAAGCGCAGGATATCACTTCAAAGCCGGTAAGGATCGGAAACGGCACCTGGATCGGAGAAAAATGCATCATACTTCCCGGAGCCGATATCGGAGAAAAATGCATCATAGGCGCCGGAAGCGTGGTGACCGGGAAGATCCCGGATCTTACCGTTGCCGTCGGTAGTCCGGCGAGACCGGTGAAAAGATGGGATGCGGATGAACGCAGATGGGTGAGGATTTGAGAGGCTATTATATACATTACAATGCCCGCGATACCATCGGAGCGTCAAAGAAGATAGATATGCAGCTGGAGGCTTTTGCCTCGCACTATGATATTGAAGAGATCAATATCCGGCTTAAGAGCAAAAGCTATGTGAGGAATGCAGTTGCATTGCTGCCCTTCGGTTCCCTCACCTGGGATTTCGGATCGGCGCTTGATAAGATAAAAGATCCCGATTTCCTCTATATCAGAAAAAATCTGTATGACAGACGGCAGTATCTTTTC
>JAILQK010000147.1 GCA_024699045.1 Lachnospiraceae bacterium
AGCATCTTGCCGTCACCTATGCCGGAATCGTTAACCTTACCGTTTATCCTGTACTTTTCATGGTAAGTATACTTTTTGCCGCCTGCAAATGCGACCACTTCAACCTCGGTTGTCTCAGCTGTATCGGGTACACCGTAAGCCAAGATAACTCCGTTGTACAGTTCGTTATCCATGCCTGAAGGATACCTTCCGTCATACGAATAAAAGTCGATAGGTGCGTCTTCAACATAACGCCCGTTAACAGCAAATTCGCCAACGTCAAATACAAAATCATTATCATCAGCAAATGCAAATACAGAACTCCCGATAACTAACGACAGGATCAATACTGCAGCTGTGAAAGTTTTTAATAAAAGCTTATGGTTCTTCATACGAAACTCCTCTCCATATTATTAGCGATTTTCGGCTGATCATTAAACGGTTAATAGTGTATTTTTGCGAGATCAAAACCATGATCGCGGCTCATAATATTATGCTAATAAAAATCTAATTCATTGGCAATATGATCGATAATGATCATATCTCACAGTATTGATTTTTAATTAAAATAGATAAGCTGGAACGCATAACCTTCAACGTTAAGCGGAACCGTTACGCTGTGATCTGCGCTGTCGGTATCGTTATAGGTCTTTACTGAGCCGTCCTTATCTATTGCCATGATCGCAAATGTGCGTCCGGGCTTGATGTAGTCGGTGGGAAGGATCAGTGTAAAGGTGCCATCCTTAAGGGTATTGTCAGCCTTCTTATCAAGATACATATCAAACATAAATCCGGTCTTCCATCCATAAGGCTTTGCAGCCGCAAATGCTGCCTGGCCCAACGCCCCTTGTCCCTGCTTTACGATCTGCATGTTGGTGGCAGGCTTTCCGTCTTTTGTTGTATAGAATCCTGTTATGGCATCCCAGTTGATGAGCATCTTTCCGTCACCTATGCCGGAATCGTTTACCTTTCCCTCTACCCTGAATTTTTGTGTATACTTATGGGATTTATCTCCCTGTATTACAGTAACTTCAACCTCAGTAGTTTCTGCGGTATCGGCCTGACCATAAACATAGACTCCTCCATCATAAAGCTCATTATTGCTTCCTGATGGATAGCGGCCTGAGTAGGTATAAGAGTCAAAAGGCTCGGCATCATAAATATAATTCCAAAAATAATATCCCTGAGGAATATTCATGTCGTAATCTGCGGCGAATACCATTGCCGAGCTGCCAACGGTTAAAGCCAGAGTTAAACCGAAAGCAACAAGTGACTTGATCAAGTTCTTATTTTTCATTTTTACTCCTTTCCAATTAACTGCTTTTATGTGAAAAATACGTTTTCTGTTACTTATGAATTATATCATATTTAGATATATAAATTTAAAAATAATATATTATGTTTGCATTTTTTTTGTAAGGCTTTTTACCGGGAAAGTATATTTGCATCCTGAAAGACCCGGATCATAATAAAATGTATATGCTCAAATATGAGCAAAAAAAGGGAGTCATACGATCCGTATGACTCCCGGGTAAAGCATTTATATCATTATCTTATCCTGTGATCAAAACAGTGCCAGATATGCTTTAATAGCTTTCTCTGCTTCCGCCCTTGTTGCTGCTCTCTGAGCCTGGATTGCAAGCTGTGACTGCTGGAAAGCTGCGATCCTTGCGAAGTTGGCCTGTTCAGCTGCCTTGCCTGCTGCTATGGCTGCCTGACCCTTTGCGATCTCGTTAGCCTGGAAAGCTGCGATCCTTGCGAAATTAGCCTGCTCAGCTGCCTTACCTGCTGCTGCGGCTGCCTGACCCTTTGCTATCTCGCTTGCCTGGAAAGCTGCGATCCTTGCGAAGTTGGCCTGCTCAGCTGCCTTGCCTGCTGCTGCGGCTGCCTGACCCTTTGCGATCTCGCTTGCCTGGAATGCTGCGATCCTTGCGAAATTCTGAGCTTCCGCTGCTTTTCCGGCTGCAACGGCTGCCTGGCCTTTGGCGATCTCGCTTGCCTGGAATGCTGCAAGTCTCTGCTGATATGCAACATAATCGGCGAGCCTCTTCTCCTGCTCAGCCCGTGCAGCTGCCACTTCCTCGAGCGGGCCTGCAAAAACAGGCACTGATGCCAGCATAGTGATTGCCAGCGTGACCAAGATAAGTGATAACTTCTTCATCGTTTCTTCTCCTCCTGAAAATGGAATGGTTTTACAATTAGTGATATTTTACCCCAGCGATGTTTCAAATGTCAATATGATGTTCCGAGTATACATAAAATCGATACCGTAACAATTTCTATTGGAAACCCTTTAGGCTACGCTGGTATGTGCATCTCATTAAAAATAAATTATGTTAACGAAAAACATTTTTACAAAAAATTCAACGTTATTTTATCAGTATTTTACATTGTTTTATGACACGCTGTCTTATCAAAAGGTCAGTTTTATTGATTTTCCAAAAGGTAATCATCTCTTAACCTGTTAAAGAATCTCAGTTTCATAGGCGTGTCGATGACACGGACCGGTTTAAGCTGATTGGCAGAGGTTCCTTTTCTTATCATCATGTCACGATAAAGCTGGTATGATTCGGGCTGTACGAAGATAAGCTCTGTAGGAGCGAGAACTCCGGTCCTTATCTTGTCTCCGTAGGAAGGGTTGGCCTGCATCATCCTGTTTTCGATCGCGCTGCGGTATTTCTCTTTATCTTTAGGATCCGGGGTGGAGTCAGGCTCCATGTAGAACGTATAATGTCCCGGCTCTGAATCGGTATTCGCATAGACACTGTAATCGTTCACTATCAGGCCGGTATCCTTAATAAACTCTTCGATCGACCATCTCACCGCCTCTTCATTGGTCTTCTCTCCTGCTATTGAAAGCATCTGGCTCTTCCGGTAAACAAACTGGACCAGGGGTGCTTCATTATAGAATCCGGTGACCCTGATAACGTCTTTTATCCGGTAACGGTAAAAGCCTGAAAGGTTGGTGATCACGATCTCGTAATCCTCTCCCTCCTCCAGCTGATCTATGGTAAGTATGGTCTTTTCCTCGTCATCCTTGGCCGGGATAAACTCGAAAAATCCACCGTCCGGTATGAGTACATATGATGTGTCTCCGGCATGTCTTGCTGTTGCAAAGAGTCCTTCAGAGGCCGCATATGAAAGATTGTCGAAAGGAATGTTCCTTCCTGTATATCTGTGCATTTTCTTGGCATAGGTAAAGAAACCTCCGGTACCGATGCTTGCGACGAACTGTATATCGGGCCAGATCCTGGGGATTATCCCGGAGAATCCTTTTCTGAATTCTTTCGCAAGCTCTTTTGCCCTTGCTTTATCGGGTTTTATCATACTCTCAAATTTTGCGCGCCATTCCTCGGGGATCTTTACGCTCTTGTCGATCCTTCCGTGATAAATATCTTTGCAGAGCATCTCCCAGTTAGCCCGGATATAGTCAACATGATCGACGAGGGCGGTCATAAAAGCGCCGTCAATAAAAGAGACGTTTCTTTGCTGCAGAGCAAATCTTACTCTCAGATATTTAAGGTCCATATCCGCCTTGGGATTGATCACATCCCATGGAGGGGTGATAAAATACTGAGTCAGATCTTTGATCTGCTTTATGACGTTTCCGGAGATCGCTCCTTTCGGCACACCGTACTTTGTTTCCATGAATTTGAGTTCTATAAGGTTGAGTCCCAGCCCTGCCTTGAAGGTATGGCCGGTGGTATTACGATAATATTCGTCCATAACGCCAAACAGCATTGAAGTTCCGAACTTGGAGTATTTTGTGAGTTCTGCTTCCGATACCGGGATATGCTTTGGCACGCCTACGCTCCCGGAGCTTAAGGCATAATGCTTGGGAGGTCTGACACAAAGGAGGTTCTGCTCGTTGTTTTCGACCATGCGCCTGATATAAGGTTCATAGTCATCATAGGTGGTGAAGGGAACATGTTCTCTGTAGTCTTCGAGGGTTTTGATCTCGGCAAAACCATGTTCTCTTCCGAATTCGGTATCTTTGTTTTCCTCCAGAAGATCGAAAAGAACTTTTTGAGATAAAGCCACAGCATTACGGCTGTTATTATCAAGTTCTCTCAAGGCTTTGCGCCCGCGCTGAATCAAAACCTTGTTTACGGCCTCATTCATAACAAAAGATTTGATATCATTGAATGAAGGCGGTTGTTTTCTGTTCATGTTTTCATGTCCTCCTTAATTTGTTACAAATAATTGTTATTTATTATCGTATTCGGTCTCACAATACTTGCATCTGTATGTGGCGTTGTCGGGATCGGTAAGGACGAATATCTGATCCAGCCCCTGTTCTATGGAAGAAATACATCTGGGATTTTTGCATTTTATTATATTTTTTACTTCTCTCGGAAGCGGGAGCTTGGGTTTATCTATGATCTCTCCGTCTTTTATCACATCTATCGTTGCATTGTGATCCAGAAGACTTATGATATCCAGATTAAAGTTATCTATTGAAGTCTCAACCTTGATGATATCCTTTTTGCCCATTTTAACGGATGAAGCATTCTGGATTATGGCCACGGAACAGTCAAGCTTGTTGAGCCCCATGTCGTTATAGAGCATCATCCCCCGTCCGGGCCTTATATGATCGATCACAAAACCTTCCTCGATCTTACCTACGTTCAGCTTGTATTTTATCTTATCTGACATTCCCTACACCTCGATCCCCAGTAAAAAGAGTATCAATGCCATCCTTATATACATGCCGTTCTGGACCTGATCGAAATATCTGGCCCTCGGATCGTTATCTACTTCCACCGCGATCTCGTTCACTCTGGGAAGGGGATGGAGCACGATCATATCCTCTCCCGCAAGCTCCATTTTCCTGCTGTCAAGAATATAATAATCTTTCAGTCTTACATAGTCCTCTTCATTAAAGAAACGTTCTCTCTGAACTCTCGTCATATAGAGTACATCCAGTTCGGGCAGCGCTTCCTCCAGGCGTGTGACTTCTCTGTATTCAACTTCAGGATGTGATTTAAGCTCATCGGTCATGTAGTCGGGAAGCTTTAATTCTTCGGGGGAGATAAATACGAAGCTGATATTGTCGTATCTTAAAAGTGCGCGGATAAGCGAATGTACCGTGCGGCCGAATTTAAGATCTCCGCACATTCCGATCTTCATTGAAGACAGACGCCTTTTGGCAGAATTGATAGTCATAAGATCGGTTAGGGTCTGTGTCGGATGCTGATGTCCGCCGTCTCCCGCATTGATCACGGGGATGCTTGAAAACTGGGCTGCGACCATCGGAGCCCCCTCTTTGAAATGCCTCATTGCCGCGATATCGGCAAAACAGGACACAACTCTGATAGTATCAGCCACGCTTTCACCCTTTGCCGCCGATGAGGAGGTCGCATCCGCAAATCCCATCGTATTGCCGCCAAGGTGCAGCATTGCTGCCTCGAAAGACAGTCTCGTCCTTGTGCTGGGTTCATAAAACAGAGTCGCAAGGATCTTTCCGTCACAGGCATGGGCATATTTTGCTGGATTTCTGCTTATATCCCCGGCTACATTCATCAATTCGAAGAGTTCGTCTGTGGAAAGATCCAATGGTGTCATCAAATGACGCATATTTTCCCCTTTATCATGACCTTATCTGGCCGTTGCCCCTGATCTGATACTTATACGAGGTAAGCGCTTTTAGTCCCATCGGGCCCCGGGCATGGAGCTTCTGGGTGCTTATCCCGATCTCGGAACCAAAGCCGAATTCATAACCGTCGGTAAATCTGGTCGAAGCATTCCAGTATACACAAGCGGAATCTATCTCATCAAGGAACTTCTCGGCATTTTCTTTGTTCTCTGTGATTATGGCTTCCGAATGATGTGTGGAAAACTGATTTATATGCTCGATCGCATGATTAATATTATCTACGATCTTTACGGATATATACGGTCCAAGATATTCCCTTGCGTAATCTTCTTCGGTAGCGGCAACGACATCGGGGACTATCTCCCTTACATCCTCGGCCCCTCTCATCTCGATATCCTTTGCCGAAAGTCTTTCATAAATGGCGGGAATGACTTCCTTTGCAATGGCACGATTAATAACAAGTGATTCTGCAGCATTGCAGACGCCCAGCCTTTGTGTCTTTGCATTATCTATGATATCGACCGCCATTTTGATATCCGCGCTTTCATCCACATAGATATGACAGTTGCCGACACCGGTCTCGATGACAGGCACCGTTGCGCTTTCCACAACGGTTTGTATGAGTCCCGCTCCGCCTCTGGGGAATAAAAGATCCACATACTGGTTGAGTTTCATAAATTCTTTGGCGGTTTCTCTTGATGTATCGGTGATGATGAGCAGGACATCATTGGGGAGTTTCTCTTTTTCAAGGGCTTCCCGCATATAATTGACTATGGCTTTATTTGAGTTTATGGCATCGGAACCGCCTCTTAATATGGTGGCATTGCCTGATTTAAAACACAGTGCAAAAGCATCAGCCGTTACATTTGGCCTGGATTCATAGATGATCCCCACAACGCCCATGGGAACCGCGACCTTATCTATATGAAGACCGTTGGGGCGTATTATTGTTTCCAGAGTCTCACCTACAGGATCCTTAAGTTCCGAAACCTGAAGCATACCCTCCGCCATGGAAGCGATGCGCTCGGGAGTAAGTCTGAGCCTGTCGATAAGGGAGGGTTTGACCCCTTTATTTACGGCATTTTCAATATCAAGTTTATTGGCTTCGATTATTTCTTTTGAATTTCTGTTTAATGCATCGGCAGCCGCTCTCAGACCGAGGTTTTTGGATGCCGGATCAAGATGAGCCAGGATCTCGGATGCTTTTTTTGCCCTTACGCCCAGTGATTCAAGATAATCCATACATGATCTCCTTGATGTTAGTTATGCGACTACAGGTAAACGGCTTTTACTTACAAATGCTTAAAAATACTGAAATGATCAAGTGAGCCTGTAAGCCGGGTTATGTATCGTCGAAACGATGATGATGATCTATCTAGGCCTTGCGTTACCACAAGGCTCCAGCGATCTACCTGGAGACCGGCCCGAGAGCCGGGGCGGGCAACCCTCAAGTCTCCTGCTTGATCTTGCTCCGGATGGGGCTTGCCATGCCGTTACTGTTACCAGCAACGCGGTAGTCTCTTACACTGCCGTTTCACCCTTACCCGGCATAAGCCGGGCGGTCTTCTCTCTGCTGCGCTTTCCCGCGGGTCACCCCGGGCGGACGTTATCCGTCATCCTGCCCTGTGGAGCCCGGACTTTCCTCGTCAAGGAAGATACCCTCCAGGACGCCATCATCCGGCTCACTTGACAAATAATCACAGACATTTCATCTGTAATAAAATATCATAACACATTTCGGTTTATTATACTATCAGTTAAAGATCGAGCCTCCGATAAATTCTCTGATTATCGAATTATAAGGGATGTAGGCCGTATCAATCGACAGAAAATACTGCAGGAATTTGAGCAGTCTTTTGGCCTCCTGATAACCCGGATCGTCTTCGCCTACTCTGAAAAGCAACGGTTCAACATAAGGCTTAAGAGCAGCGATCTCATATATATGCGCCGAATTGAACATTGCATCTGCGCTCTCCTGGAAAGGGAAGATGTACTTCTCTTCTCCCCGCCTTACGGAATGCCACATTCCGAGTGTGCGGGATACGGATGAGCCTCTTGTGTAATAATCACGAACCATGCGTCGCATCAGTCTTCCGTCTGTGGTGGGCACTCTGTTGTGTTCATCTACATTTAAGGTCGTAAGGGCGCTGATATAGATCTTGTATTTCGATTCCTTCGGGAGCGAATGGGAAAGCTCATCGTTCAGTCCGTGGATGCCCTCACATACAAGCACATCCGATTCTCTGAGCGTGAGCATATCTCCCTTGTATTCCCTTACACCGGTCTTGAAATTGAACCGTGGCAGCTCGACGGTTTTACCCTCAAGAAGCGCCGTCATGTCCCGGTTGAAACCTTCCACGTCTATGGCTTCTATACATTCGAAATCGTAGTTTCCGTTTTCGTCCTTCGGAGTATCATCACGATTTTTGAAATAATTATCTATCTCGATCGGATGCGGTCTCATTCCATGGGCTCTGAGTTCGATCGAAAGACGGTGCGAAAAAGTGGTCTTGCCTGAAGAAGAAGGCCCGGCTATCATAACAAACCTTACATCCCCTCTTTCCACGATATCCTTTGCGATCTCGGCGATCCGGCTTTCGATGAGCGCCTCCTGTACCAGGATCACTTCGTGCATCCTGCCGTCGGAAATAGCATCATTCAAGGCTCCGACGGTATCGATCTCCATCATCTTGCCCCATTCGGATGCGGATTTCATTGTCGCAAACAGCTTGGGACTGTCATTAAAGGGGGGAACTTCTTCAGGAGACTTTCTTTCGGGAAGCTGCAGCATCATTCCATCGCCGTATTTGAAAAGGTCAAAATACTTAAGATATCCGCAGCTGGGGACCATATACCCGTAGAAATAATCCTGAAAACCGTCAAGGGAATAAATATTTATCTTGTCCGACCGCCGGTAACGGAAGAGCTTTTCCTTATCATACATCCCCATCTCATGAAATCTGCTGATGATGCTTTCAATGGGATAGGAATTTTTTATTATGGGTACATCCTCTTTAACAAGAGTCAGCATTCGCTCTTTGACTTTTGATACGATCTCTTCCGTAAGAGGAGTCTTTCCGGTATATGAACAGTAATATGCCGCGCCGATCGAGAATTCGATCTTGATCTTTTCTATATTCTCCTGTCCGACCACATCGTAAAAAGACTTGATGAGGAGCAGTGAAGCGGATCTCTTATAGGCTTTATGCGCAGAAGTTCCCGAAAGATCCTCAAAGTCCAGATCACAGTCACCGTCGACTTTATGAAAGATCTCTTTCAGCTTGTTGTTTACCTTTGCGAGAACTATTGCCGAGGAATAGTCCTTTTGAAAATCCTTCGCAATATCAGAAAGCTGGGATTTTGCGGGATATTCGTACTCCTGTCCCCTGTATCTTACTTTCATCGTTTCTTTCATTTATCCTGTCCTTTCATTTGTAGAGGGATACATACTCCGGAATCTTATATTACGGTATACGTTCGCTGTGCTTCATCCGCGATCGCTTCGATCCCTTTCATCGTATTATCGATATAGAGCTTCATGTATATCCTGAATAATTTCTCCACCCCAAAGTGTCCGGCATCGATAATGTCGATCCCTTTTTCAAGGGCATCCGTGCCGTCATGGTGACCGATATCACCGGTAATAAGCACATCACAGCCTTCGCTGCACGCAATATCGATCCCCGAAGCTCCCGATCCCGGAAGGATGGCGACCTTGACTATCGTATCATCAAGATCCCCGTAAACCATTACATGAGACAGGTTAAAACATGCCTTTGTCTTTTCGGAAAGCTCCTTAAGTGAAAGATCTTCCTTGAGGTACCCGATTGCCCCAAGGCCGAAGTCTTCACTAAGCGTGGGCTCAAGCACACGGATCTCGATGAGATCGAGCAGGGAGGCTGCTTCGGTTGCCATGCAGGTGACATCGAAGTCAGTATGCATCGTAAAAAGAGCCATATCATAGGATATGATCTTAAGCACTCTTCTGCCCACATGATCATCGGTAGATACATGACGAACCGGTCGAAAGATCAGCGGATGATGCGTCAGGATAAGATCGGCTCCTGCCTCATGCGCGGCTTCGATCACATCCGTTGTGGCGTCGAGCGCGATGTAGATCTTTTTTATCTCCTTGTCTTCATCCCCTACCAAAAGCCCCGGATTGTCCCAGCTTTCGGAATACTGGATAGGGGCTATTTCATTAAGTGATGAGATTATATCTTTAAGTTTCAATATCAAGTACCTCGTTATAATCTGTTATTTCCGACATTATCTCGTTATGTCTTGTTACGGGAAGATCCGGATGCTCCTTTATTATCCGATAAAGGTCATCCCTTTTTTTTACAAAAAAGGCTCTGATAGTATCATCGGCAAGCGCCTCCTTAACAAAGCCTCCGAACCTGAAGTAAGAGTCCGGGAGTGAGCTGTCGGGGACGACGGATCCGACACGGGAAGCTCTGATCACGACATAAAGCTTTTCGTCGTCCGTTACATAACGCTCGTTTTTGATCGCGCATCCTGCCGATATAAGATATTCTCTAAGCTCCTTCTGTCCGGTATGCGGTGAGAGTATATATTCGTCATAGCTGGAAAGCCTGTCTCCCGCACGTTCCATTATCCCACGAATGTTCGGGCCGCCCATACCGGCGATGCAAAGGACATTGTATCCTTCGGCCGGAGCAGGCACGTCATCAAGTCCGTCAGACAGGATAAATGCTATCCTGTCCTGATCGGCGCCCGATCCGAGGGCATTTCTTTCGGCACTTTCAAGCGGACCTTTGTTGATATCGGAAGCGCATGCCTTCCTGCATATGTTTTGGCTGAGGAGCCATATCGGAAGGTAGCCGTGATCCGTACCCACATCCGTAAATAGGTCGCATTCGGGAACCATGTGCGCGATCGTTTCAAGTCTTTTTGAAAGCGCGATGGTCTTTGCGGGGATCACTCCAGATAATCCTTAAGCTTTCTGGATCTTGAAGGATGTCTGAGCTTCCTGAGTGCCTTTGCCTCTATCTGCCTTATACGCTCACGGGTGACATTGAACTGTTTCCCGACCTCTTCAAGAGTCCTTGCCTTGCCGTCATCAAGTCCGAATCTGAGCCTTAAGACCTTCTGTTCCCTCTCGGTCAGGGTATCCAGCACCTCATTGAGCTGCTCCTTCAGGAGTTCAAACGCCGCCGCGTCAGCCGGTACGGGAACCTGTTCATCCTGGATAAAATCTCCAAGATGTGAGTCTTCCTCTTCGCCTATAGGAGTTTCGAGGGAGACCGGTTCCTGGGATATCTTCAGTATCTCCCTGACCTTATCCACGGGCATGTTCATCTGCACTGCGATCTCCTCGGGGGTAGGTTCCCTTCCGAGCTCCTGCAGCAGCTGTCTTGATACCCTTATGAGTTTGTTTATCGTCTCGACCATATGTACCGGGATCCTTATGGTCCTCGCCTGGTCGGCGATCGCCCTTGTTATGGCCTGACGGATCCACCAGGTGGCATAAGTGGAAAACTTATAGCCCTTCCTGTAGTCGAATTTTTCGACCGCCTTGATAAGCCCAAGGTTTCCTTCCTGTATCAGATCGAGGAAAAGCATTCCGCGTCCGACATACCGTTTTGCAATGGATACCACGAGACGGAGATTTGCTTCCGCAAGCTTGTTTTTTGCTTCCTGATCGCCGATCTCCATGCGTTTTGCGAGTTCGACCTCTTCTTCGGCAGAAAGCAGAGGGACTTTGCCGATCTCCTTAAGGTACATCCTTACGGGGTCTTCGATCGATACGTTTTCGGGGACAGAGATATCAACGTCCTCCGTATCGACATCTTCTTCGTTTTCGATGTCTTCGGGCGTGATATCGTCATCCACGTCCATATCGTCTTCAGAAGGAGAAGACATTTTCACCACGTCTATGCCGTTTTTTTCCAGGGTTTCCCAGATGCGGTCATAGTCGTCTTCACTTAGATCAAGCCCTTTGAAATGATCGGTGATCTCCTGGTTGTCGAGCATGTTGTCCTTTTTACGGCCCTTCTCGACTAAACTCTTGAGCTTATCCTCGAATCTTTCTTCAAGCTTTTCTTCGTTTTCTTCCATTAATGGCCTCCCTTTCTACAAGCTGATCTTTATTTTTTTCAGTTCCGTTAACGCATGTTTGATCTGTTTTGCTTTTTTCAGAGGATCGGTCCCGTCGTCGATCCCTGCGTCCCTGTTAAGAGCCGCCTCTTTGATCTTGATCACAAGATCCGTAAGCGCTCTGGCTCTGTCATCCGGAGTTTCCACCGCATCAAGAGGCGTATTTATGACCGACGATGCTTCGTTCGAGTTGTCATTTGCGACAAAACCGGTAAGGATGTCGGCCGGGGAAATGCTTCCTTTTTCATACCCTTCATATATTTTCTGAGCCATTTCCCTGTTTATGCCGTCGGTATAATCCTCCGGAGCAAGGTAATTCTTTGCTGCCTCGAACACCTCTTTTTCGTCGACCATCCAGGTCAGAAGATATCGTTCAGCCATATCGATCCCTTCGTTCGGATGAGCGGCCTGACCGTCAGCAGCGTGCGATCTGTCGGATGGCGCGCGGTCATTGTTTATCCTGGCGTGCGGTCGGGTTTCAAAATCAGAAGGCCCCGACCTTTCATTTTTTTCGATCGCTATGGCTACGGCTCTTCTTAAGGCATCTTCTCTTATGAAATATTTCTCCGCAACTCCGGATATATAGTTGTCGCGCGCCAGCTCATCGTCGATCGAAGCGAGCTTTCTGGCCGCCTCATTCTGAAACGATGTCCGCCCATCGGGATCCGACATATCATAAGACCGTTCGATATATGAAAGCTCAAAGAAAAATGAGTTTTCGGCAGCTTCCACCCTCTTCCTGAATTCCTCTGCGCCCATGGCTTTGATCAATTCATCGGGGTCCTTATACGGATCCAGATGTATGACCTTAGTCGAAAGTCCGGCGGACCGGCATATCGGGATCGCGCGCATCAGCGCTTTCTGCCCGGGAGCGTCGGAATCATAGGTCAGTCTGATATCATCGGTATAGCGTCGTAAAAGGTTTGCATGTCCGGAGGTAAAGGCCGTTCCGAGCGAGGCGGTTGCTTCGGTGAAGCCGGCCTGATGCATCGTGATGACGTCCATGTATCCTTCGCATACTATCCTGTAAGGGCTTCTGGAGCGCCGGGCAACGTTCAGTCCATACATGTTACGGCTTTTATCAAACACGACACCCTCAGGAGAGTTCAGATACTTAGGCTCTCCGCTTCCCATGACTCTTGCTCCGAATCCTATGACCTTGCTGTTGATGTCCATTATCGGGAACATCACACGATTGAAAAACCTGTCGGTCATCCCGTATTTTTCGGATATATTGCAGAGCCCGGCGGCATTTATCTCCTTGTCGGTATAGCCTTTTGACTTAAGATACCTTACAGTCTGGTCCCGGCCTTTTCCGGAATAACCGAGTCCGAAGCTCTTTATCGTCCCATCGGTGAGTCCCCTGTTCCTGAAGTATTCAAGACCGATCCTGCCCTCCGGGGAATAAAGCTTTTTATAATAGTAGATCGCGGCATCCTTCAGGCATTCAAGGACCCTTCCCTTAAAGCGCGCTTCGCGTTTTTCTTCCGGAGTCTCTTCCGCCTCAGGGATCTCGATCCCCGCCCTTTCGGCCAGGTATCTCAAAGCTTCGGGATAACTGTAATTCTCATATTCCATGACGAAGCTGATGACATTGCCGCCCGCATCACAGCCGAAACAGTGATAGGTCTGTCTTTGGGGACTGACACAGAAAGAGCCGGTCTTCTCGTTATGAAAAGGACAGAGACCGAAGTAATTGGCCCCTTTCCGCTTCAGTTTTATCACGCTCCCTATGACGTCCACGATATCGTTCCTTGAACGTATTTCATCTATGACTTCGTCTTTTATCCTGGGCATATTACTGTTCCCTGAGCATTTTATTATTCTCAGGCCGCTTTATTTGACAGACCATGAGGTGGGGATGAAAAGATCGGAATAGATCCCTATCGCATATCTGTCGGTCATTGATGAGATATAGTCGCATACGATCCTTTCAAGAGGATCTCCGGTCTTTGACATCAGCTCCCTGTATTCCATAGGGAGCCTGTCGGGTCTGTTAAAGAAGTACATATAAAGCGATTCTATGAGGCTTTCGGCTTTACCCTCCTCGCTTTTGGCTTTGGGATTGGTGTAGACGCTCTTAAACATCCACTCCCTGAGATCCTTCATAGCCTTGTATGCGCTTTCCGACATTACTATATCGTTTTTTCCTATACTTTCGGTGATTATGTTATGGATGAAATAATCAAGCCGTTCAGCCGTCTTATATCCGACTATATCTCCGATATGGGAAGGAACACTGTCATCGGCAAGTATTCCCGCCCTTATGGCATCATCCATATCATGATGCATGTAAGCGATCTTATCCGAAAACTGTACGATCTTGCCTTCCAGAGTTTTCGGCTGACCGGAAGTCCTGTGATTTTTGATCCCGTCCCTGACTTCAAAAGTCAGATTAAGGCCGGTCATATCTTTTTCGAGTACATCAACTACACGCAAAGATTGTTCGGAATGCTCGAACCCAAGCGAACACACACGGTTAAGCGCACGCTCTCCTGCATGACCAAAAGGGGTATGTCCGAGATCGTGGCCCAAAGCGATCGCCTCGACGAGATCCTCATTCATCTTCAACGCTTTGGCTATTGTCCTTGCATTCTGTGAGACTTCAAGGGTGTGTATCAGTCTTGTCCTGTAATGATCACCCTGCGGAGTAAGAAAGACCTGGGTTTTGTCCTTAAGCCGTCTGAATGATTTTGAATGGAGGATCCTGTCTCTGTCCCTCTGGAAAACCGGACGCAGATCGTCCTCATTCTCCTCGCGAAGTCTTCCCTTTGAATCCGAGGATAAGACCGCAAACGGACTCAGTGTCTTTTTTTCAATGTCTTCGATGGTTTCTCTGATTGTCATAACTTCTGTCCCGCTTTATCCATTTACGACATAAAATAAAAAAACCCTTTTCAAAAAAATGAAAAGGATCAAATAATTTTTTACTGTACTATATATGGTATAGTGAGAAGTCCGGAGGCACAATTCGGATCGGGATTTAAATCTAAGGGTTAATGATCGTGCCAAGCATCTCAGACCAGAATCGTATCTTCAGCATCCAGGCAAGGCTCATAGTAAATCCCGCCAGCACCGGAATGTATATCAGTGAATAATAAGCAAGCTCTATCCGGCTTTTGTGTGTCGATCTGAAAAAAGAAAAAAGGTATAAGATCAGCATAACGATATAAGGCATCCAGAAAAAGGGCCAGACAAGTTCAAAACCGCGGAACAGAAAATAATCGGCAACGACAAGGACTGCGATCAGTATCGGCAGAGCGGACCTTACAGGGGTTTTACCGTCGGATGAGTTCATACCTCTCCTGCCTTGTGTCTGTATTTCCTTTTTGATTCATACATCTTGGCTTCCGCGTGTTTTATCGTATCACTGGAATTTCTGTCGGTAATATAATTGTAGGCGGCCGAACCGTATGCAAAATTGATATCATGCCTTCCTTCACGCATTATATCGTCAAACATGTTGGCTTCGGTCTCGAAAAAGACATCTCTGTCATGGCCGGTAAAGATAACGGCAAACTCATCTCCCCCTATCCTGTATACCCGGGCGATCTTAGAGAAGTATTTCTGAACAAAATCCGAACTTGAAAGGATGTACCGGTCACCTTCGGCGTGGCCTTTTGCATCGTTAAGCTTCTTAAGATTATTAAGATCCAGGATACCGACGACCAGATGCTCCAGAAGGTCCTCTCTCTCATCGATCTTTTCAAGCTCCTGCTCGTAGGCCTGTCTGTTGCCGAGCCCTGTGAGGTTATCGGTAAAAGCAAGTGATTTGTACACCTCTGCCTTCCTGACATCAAGCTCGTCGGACAAAGCGGCATGCATCGTATCGACAGCGAGCAGAAAGATGAAGATCAGCAGACCGATCCGGGAGTACTGGGAAGCATCGATGTTATTACTGGTGTAATAGTGGCCTATATCGATAAACACAGAGATCGCAAGCACGATAAAACCCACGGATCCCAGCTCGGGAAACACGCTGTCATTTTTGTTCCTTCCGATGATGCCTGAACGGATATGTGCAAAGATGATACAGCCACAGGTTATAAGTATCGTGATATGCGTAAGTATAAGCATTTCCGACATATCCATAATGCCGGCAAAATGTACGATGTTCATCAGCAGGAAATTCGCTATCGGAAGCAGCGAGATCTTATTACACATATCCCTGACCTTTTTGTGCCGGCTTGATCTGTAATAAGATAATATAGGCATCGGCAGAAAGGCTATGGCTTCATATGTAAGGATCGAGACCATTTTCATATTGCCGAGGAAAAGCTGGGTGCAGTGGGTCTCGTTTGCGGACCAGATAAATACTACCGCTGTAAACTCCGCCAGGAAAAAGATGTTATATTTATGTACCATCTTGGCTTCGACAAAGCCGAGAAAGAACAAAAGAAACGACATGAACGCGATGAAAAAGACAGATATTATACCTACGGCATTCATTACAAGGAGCATCTCGATCATATCGCCCCTGTCCCCGATATATGCCTCTTCCATGATACCGCCGTATTTGGCTTCTACCCTGTGAAGATCTATGGTGAGATACTCTCCTTCGTAAGAATCCTTCAAAGGGATCAGTATCCATGCCGATCCGGGCAGAGGAAACAAGCTGGATTGCATGTCCCCGTATGTATAAATCTCCTCCTTGCCGACGTAGACATGGTTCTCCGCATGCTTTGACCTGTACATGATATACATGCCGTCACGGCATTCCGAACCGAGCAGTTTGCGAACGGTCATATCCATATAGGCATTTTTGTCGAGACTTAAAGGAAGGTTACAGATATCATAAGAATTAATGCGATTGTTTTTGTACTCCCATCCGGAGCTGAAATTTTCAGCTCCGTTCCTTATCATATGAACATCTCTTTCATAGGGATTCATGGAAGCAACAATAGTAATGATAATGCCGATAAAGGCGATTATCGAAAAGATTATGTTATAGTTTATCCCCCTTGCCCTGCTCATTTTGCGCTGAGTATGTCCGGATCATATCTCGAAGATCCAGCCCTTGGGGGCTTCGATACGTCCCATCTGGATGCCTGTAAGTGTATCATAAAGCTTAGTGATGACAGGTCCCATCTGGTCCATTCCTGAAGCAAATCTGATCTCATTTCCGTGATCATTAATACATCCGACAGGAGAAATAACAGCAGCGGTACCGCAAAGACCGCATTCGGTAAATGCGCCCGACTTGACCTCTTCAAAGGTTATCTCTCTGTGGATGACCTTGATACCAAGATAGTCCTCCGCTACCGTCATAAGAGATCTTCTGGTAACAGAAGGCAGGATCGAATTTGAAAGGGGCGTTACCATATTTCCGTCGGTATCGATAAAGATGATATTAGCTCCGCCGGTTTCTTCGATCTTTGTGCGTGTGGCAGAATCAAGATATATGTTCTCCGCGAAGCCTTCTTTATGCGCGGTTACGATAGCATGAAGACTCATCGCATAATTAAGACCTGCCTTGATGTCTCCGGTTCCTCTGGGGGCCGAACGGTCAAAATCACTGATCTTGACGGTTATCGGCTTGACACCGCCTTTGAAATAAGGGCCTACAGGAGTCGTAAAGATCCTGAACTGATATTCATCTGCCGGCTTTACCCCGATCACGGGATTACTGCCGAACATAAACGGTCTGACATAGAGTGTTGCTCCCGAACCGAATGGAGGGACAAAATCTGCGTTCGCTCTCACCGTCTGGATAACGGCATCGACAAAACGATCTTTAGGGAACTCCGGCATTTCAAGCCTTTTGGCGGACTCTTCCATTCTTTCACCGTTCAGATCTATCCTGAAGGTAACGATGCGTCCGTCCTCGGTAGTATATGCCTTTAATCCCTCAAATACGGTCTGGGCATACTGAAAAACGCAGGCGCACTCATTAAGAGCAATGGTATCATCGTCGGTCAGAGCTCCGGAATCCCATTTCCCGTCCTTAAAATTGGAAACATATCTTTTGTCCGTTTTGATATAGCCAAACCCAAGTTGGCTCCAGTCAATATCTTTCTTTGCCATTTTGATCGCCTCTTTTTTATTTGCCTGCTTCGGCTATCTGTTTTGCAACCTCAGCGGCATAATCCTCTTCTTTTTTCTCCATTCCTTCACCGGTCTGGAATCTGACAAACTTCTTGATGTTGATCTTTGCATTGTTTGCCTTTGCGACTTCGTCAACATACTTCTGGACACTCTGTTTTCCGTCTTCGGCCTTTACATAGATCTGATCCACAAGGCAGATCTCCTTCATCTCCTTGTTGATACGTCCCATGATCATGCCTTCCTTAACCTTATCGGGTTTCGCGGCTTCCTTGGGATCGTTCTCGATCTGTGCCTTAAGTATCTCTTTTTCATGCTCGATATAGGAAGCCTCGATCTCAGAGGATCTGGTATATTTGGGAGAAAGTGCCGCAACCTGCATCGCAACGTTCTTGCCCATTTCCTTGACGGCATCATTGATGACGTCGGTTTCGATATCAACGAGGACACCGATCTTACCGCCGGCATGTATATATGTGGCTACAAAGCCTGCCGTTTCCTCAACTCTCTCGAATCTTCTGAGTCCGATGTTTTCGGATATATCCGAAACAGCCTGTTTCCTGGCATCTTCGACTGTGATCGAGGGATCCTTTGTCCACTTTTCCGCAAGAAAAGAATCCATATCCGTTGCCGTCGAATCCAAAGCCTGCTTTGCGACAGCATTTACATAGTCCTTAAACTTATCCGTATTTGCAGCGAAATCAGTCTCGATATTGACCTCCACTACCGCGGCTTTTTTGCCGTCATCTGTAGCGCATGTAAGAGAAAGCCCCTCAACTGCGGTACGTCCGGCTTTCTTCTCTGCACCAGCAAGTCCCTTTTCACGAAGGAACTCTACTGCCTTATCCATATCTCCATCGGTAGCGGCAAGAGCCTTTTTGCAATCCATCATGCCGGCTCCGGTCATCTCGCGAAGCTGCTTAACTGTAGCTGCTGTTACCTGTGCCATTGTATTATCCTCCTGTATTATCTGATACTTATGTACTATCTTAAACCGAACTTATGCCTCGACATTATCCTCAGCGACTTCTTCAGCGCCTTCATCGGAGGCATCGTCTGAATCTTCCGCATCCTGCCCGACATCGCTTGCAGCGCCCTGCTTTGCTTCAACAACCGCATCAGCCATGCTTGAAACGATAAGCTTTACGGCTCTGATGGCATCATCGTTTCCGGGGATCACATAATCAAGCTCCTCGGGATCGCAGTTGGTATCACAGATACCGATGATCGTTATGCCGAGCTTTCTGGCTTCTGCCACACAAAGATGCTCTTTCTTGGGATCGACTACGAAGATCGCATCGGGAGTACGTCTCATATCCTTGATACCGCCAAGATTCTTCTCGAGCTTGGCAAGCTCCTTCTGGAGCAGTGAAACTTCTTTTTTGGGAAGCTTTTCGAATGTTCCGTCCTCTTTCATGGCCTCGATATCCTTAAGCCTCTTGATCCTTGACTTTATGGTATCAAAGTTTGTGAGCATTCCTCCAAGCCATCTCTCATTGATATAGAACATACCGCAGCGTTCAGCCTCGGTCTTTATCGCTTCCTGAGCCTGTTTCTTTGTGCCTACAAAGAGGATCGTCCCTCCGTTAGCGGCAATATCACCTACGGCATTATATGCCTCATCTACAAGACCTACACTTTTTTGAAGGTCGATGATATAGATACCGTTTCTTTCCGTATAGATATACGGAGCCATTTTGGGGTTCCATCTCCTGGTCTGATGTCCGAAATGCACGCCGGCTTCCAGAAGCTGTTTCATAGAAATAATACTCATTGCAAAATTCCTCCTTTTTGGTTTTGCATCCGTATCCTTCGTCACACTCCAACCCCAAAGGGCACCAGCGAAGTGTCGTATCCGGATACGTGTTTAATGGTTTCTGCACGGAGATCTCCGCGCAAATAAGAACTATATCACAAAAACCGCGTAATAGCAACAGTTATTGCTTGGTAGTGAGTATCTCTCCCATCTGTTCTGCGGTGGATCCTTTAGGTATGGAATGTGAACCGACAACCAGTTTTCTGTCATATCCCGACAAAACCAGATAGGAATCAAACTGCCTGGCATCATCGATAAGTCCTGCTTTGACCATTTTAACGGCAACCGAGGCGGAACTGTCTCCTGAGCTTACGTTTATAACGATAGCTTCTGCGTTACTCCCCGTACCGGCATTTGTGTTGCCGGCAGTATTTCCTGTGGTGCTGCTGTTTGTGCTGCTTTTGGCATTGTCAGCGGTACTGCTGTTTGTGCTGCTCCTGTCATTGTCGGCGGTACTGCTGTTTGTGCTGCTTTTGGCATTGTCAGCGGTGCTGCTGTTTGTGCTGCTTTTGGCATTGTCAGCGGTGCTGCTGTTTGTGCCGGTCTTGGCCGTATCCGATCCGGTGCCTGCGGTTCCGGCTTTATTCTCTTTCTCGGACGCTACCGGAACGACGGGGGTTACATCTACGATCTCCCCGTTACTGCTTACGGTCTTATTCCCGCTTATCTGTCCGTTGATACTGACGGCGCCTTTATCATCGGTCTGGGGGGCGGACACGGAAGAGGCTCCGGCCGTGATCCCTGGGGTTTGTTCATCCTTTGGAGCGGAATTATCCGCCAGCTCCTGCGCTTCCTTAAGGAGAAGGGCGTTTTCCGATATCATCCCAAGCTCTGAAGCTCTCGCTATAACCTCTTCGTCGCTCATCTCCCCTTTTGCGCTGTTGGATGAAAGTGTCATGATGAGTGTAGTGACAAAGATCCCGAGTCCGAGACCCTTGAGATATGTCTTAAGGTTAGGCTTCATCCTCACCTCCGGCATCATTAAGGCTTATGGCAAGTCTGACTTCACCTACCCCGATCTTAAGCTTTTTGGCGATATCGATATCAGATATCCCCTGTTTGTGGAGCGACAGGATCTCCCTGCCGTAATTTCCGTTCACTACAGAAGCTGCCACATCATCCTGACCGGATTTTTTTACGCTGTTCTTTTCGGAACCATTCTTGGGGGCGGCAAACATTTTGGGAATGCGGATATTATCAGTGGTCTCACTCTTGTGGACAGGCTTCTTTGTTTCCTTGACCGAGCGTTCCATGTTTTCGTATTTTCTGATGGTGTTTTTCAGATCAGTGGTCTTGTCGTTGAGCATATCATACATAAAGACCACTTCCTTATGATTTCGTTCTATCTCATCGGTCACCGTCTTGCCGTATTCATTGATCGCCATTATCTTTTCATTGGTGACCTTTTCGAGAGATCTGGCAGAATTATCATATGCCAAAGAAACCTCCTCGTCCACTATATCCCTGACCCGGCGGGATACATCCTTGAGTTCGGCATTGGCTATTTCATCGATCTTGTCTTTGTATTCTTTCCTGAAACCTGCGGAATCATAATTTCTGTCGTTTTTTCCTTCGGGCAGTATGAAACCGAGAGCAAAAATTACTGCTCCGGCTATCAGGAGCAGTATCTGTATGACTGTCATATCGAGATATTGAAGCCCCCTTGCTGCTTTTTAACGACTTTACCGAAGGAATCCCCCTTTTTACGCCGTTTTGCTCCACCGTCACCTGCATATTCATTACGGCTTCCGCCTGAAGCATCGGATTCGGATTCGGCGCCGTCGGCATTGTCCTTGGTACGCACCTGATTTACATGCTGATCCGCTTCCTGTTCAACTTCCGATGCATTGTTCGCCTGGATGGCGGCGGCTTTCAGGTCATCCGACGCCTTTATGTTTGATACATCGGTAGTGGCCGAGATCATTCCGTTGAAAAAAACCGGTGATATTGCCATATTAAATCCCCATCATGCGCACATCGGCGCCTTCTCTTCTGAATCTGCAGTAATGATATTCTTTTTTCAAGGTCAGATTGGCATCCGATACCATGATATGAGTACCGGGGTAAGCCATTCCGGTTACGACAACTTCGGCTATCTTTTCATCATCAAATGAAAGCTCGATCATCTCAAGCTCATCGTTATTGCTCTGAAGCTTACTTTTCTGTGACTGAATCACTTTGTTCAGATCCTGCATTTTTTTTAGCTGTTCCGGAGGAAGCTTCTCTCCTCTCTTCAACCGTTCGACCGTAGCGAGCAGAACCGGTTCGGTTCTGGAAAGGGAGGCTCTTATCTCCTCGTTTTCTTTTATCAGGGCGATACGTTTTGCTTTGATCGCAGGATCTATCCCAACCTCCACGGATGTCGGAGCTCCCATATCGCTGCCTATCGTCTTTGCCTCGATCTTATTGCCTGCACGCGCAAAACCGCCGGTAATAAAACCTTTGCGGCCTTCAACTATGATGGAATCCTGTGCCGAGATCTTTGAATTGAGAACAAGCTCGGCATGAATAAGTCCGCCGGATTCTACTTCGGCAGAATTGATGTATTTTGCGATCACGGAATGTCCGGCTTTGATCTTTCCCTTGTCCATTCCGTTTATACCCTTTGCCACGGTGACCTGACCACCCGCTTCCACCTCGGCTGCTTCGATCACGCCTTTTACCTCAACATCACCGGTGACCTTGACCTTATATCCGGTAGTGATATTGCCGTTGACCAGCAGGTTTCCGTCATACTCGATATCACCGGTGGATACATCGACATCCTTCAGCTCAAGAACATTTGATACAAAGACCATGCCCTCGGTGAGGCTGACATGACCATTGACATCGGAAGTAAGGACGCCGTCTTCGGAAAGCGTTGATCCTTTACTGTGTTTTATGGAAGCGGATTTTACCGGATTCGGCATTATCATCTCGCCAAACACATTATATCCCGGAGATCCGGGAACTTCTTTATGAAGCTTTGCCAGAACCTGACCTTCGGAGCAGGCTCTGACAGAATTAAGCGAATGAAAGTCAACGGAGCCGTCTTCGTTCTTTTTGGGCCTTGCAACGGGATCGGTGTCAAACATGTATTCTACGTAGCCGTCTTCTCCGCGTGTTACGGGAGTGCCGACGGCAAGGACATAATCGGTACAGTATTTCCTGTCGTTAAGGAAATCATTGATCTTGTCCATGTCGGGTTCGGCGGTGATCTGATTGTATTTGAGGTCTTTGGCTATCTCATCTGAAGTGATGGCGCCTCCGAGAACCGATTCTCCTTTGGGATTAAGAGAACCGTCACCCTTTGAAGGGGGATAAAAACGACATACGACCTCCATAAGATCGTCGGAAACGTTAAAGGTCATGAATTCATCTACCGGGCGGATCTTCTCGCTGTTGAGTTTGATCGTCTCTTCCTGATTTTTCTGAACTGTCCCCAATACGGAGATCCGATCAAAGCCGATGCGCTTAGTCGCCAGATAATCTTCAAGCTCCCTCCCATTCAGAGGCTCGCCTTCTCCCACTGATGGAAACAGATGGAGAAAGGTCCCGTCAGGGTGGATCTCAAGTTGAAAATAACCGTTCCTGTTATTACTCATTCTCACACACTTTCAGCGATCACCGGATCTGGTTAACGGTATCCGCAATTTATATACCGGTATCCGAAACGTTGACCAAAGTCAGGCGCCGGCCCCGAAAACGCCCATATATTTGCCAAGGCGGGTCTTCATCTTTGCCAGACCTTTTATATGGAGCTGGGAGACTCTGGATTCGGATACCTCCAATATGTTGCTTATCTCCTTCAGGGTCAGTTCCTCGTAATAATAAAGGACAATGACCTTGCGTTCTTTTTCGGTAAGGAGCTCCAGCGCGTCTGCCAGAGTTTTCTTTAATTCTTTTTCTTCAAGTACTTCCTCGGGTCCGGGCTTTGTATCGGCTATGGTATCCCTGCCGCCGGTGCCGTCATCGGTGGAATTTTCATTGAATTCATCCAAAGACACGACATTCGTGATGGCCATCTGCGACTGCCAGTCGGCGTATTCATCACCGGTTATCCCAAGCTCCGCAGCGACTTTCTCATCGCTTGCCGATTCGCCTGTTTCGGATTCTATCTTTTTTATCGCGTCATCTATCTGACGCTGCTTCTGCCTTATAGTCCTCGGGATCCAGTCCATCTTTCGGATCTGATCCAATATCGCTCCGCGGATCCGGAGTGAGGCATAGGTCTCGAATTTTACGGCTTTGTCCGGGTTGAACTTATCTATGGCATCGATAAGTCCGAAGACACCATATCCGACAAGATCATCATATTCCACGTTGTATCCGAGATACATGGAGAGTCTGCCCGCCACAACTTTTACCAGAGGCGCATACTCAACTATGATCTTTTCACGAAGCTGTGGGGATCTCGTTTTACCGTATTCATCCCAAAGCTTCTGTCTTCCAGCATCATCCATACGTTTCTGTCCTCGAACGGATCATAATTATCCTCCCATACCGTCCATGGTTACGGAAGTATCCCCTGTTCCTTCTCCGGAACCGGCAGAATCTTCGCCTTCTCCGCTCTTTCCTTTTTGTATTACGTTCCCATCATCTCCAACGGTATCCGGATTCGGTATCTCGATCCGGTCAAGGAGCATTTTTATAAGCTCACCCGCAATAAAAAAAACAACCAGCCCGACCAGTATATATACCAATGACCTCTTAAATTCAACCTGTTGTATAAAGACATCGACCGTTATGACGATGCCTCCTGTCAGGGTGATCACAGCCGGTATCGGTTTGGTCTTAAGATGAAGGGGTTCGGGTTTTTTCTCAGTCCCATCCTTCGGATTGCTTCCGGGTTCTTCCACCCCGGTTTGTTCCGGTTCAGCCAGACTTGTAACGTTCAGCTCCTCGGACTGATTATCATCACTCATAACTTCTTAGGCGGTTTACCGACCGCTTTGATAATATAATCGCCTGTCTCAGGATAGAACTCAACAGTCCTTCCGTAATTCAGTCCCGTATCCTCTGCACGGATAGGGATCTTCAGTTCGGCAAGCTTTTTCTTTACGGCTGCGACATTTCTGTCCCCTACCTTTACAAGCGCAGAGTTTTGCTGCATGGCAAACATCTGAGCCCCGCCTGCTATCTTGGCGACCATTCTGGATCTTACGCCACCGGCTTTTTCCATTTGACGTACGAGCTCTTCCACGCCGGTATCGGCGAATTTCGCTATGTTTGAATTGTTCTTTATCTCTTTTGAGTCCGGCAGCATCACATGGGCAAGACCACCCACTTTATTTACGGTATCCCTGATCGCTACACCGACACAGGATCCGAGCCCTAATGTTGTGATACTGTTTGGGCTGATGCAAAGCTTGAGGTCAGCCATGCCTACCTTTATCATCTCAGCCATTTATAAGCTCCTGAATCAAATTTTATTGCATAACTCCGAGTGCCTTTAACAAGGTGGTATACGAAGGAAGATCCGGTACGAGCACAAAATATCCGTTGAGCTCTGTATCCTCCGAGAAAGAGGTCTGGATCAAAAGCATCTGATCTCCGACCATTCCGAATTCAATAGCCGGAACGGAAAGGAGCGCTTCCGCCATATCCACCGCAAGTGAAGGCACCGATTCGATGATCTTAAGATTGGTCAGCATTGACAATGAGTTAAGATAGCTGCCGACGATGATGTTACCGATCTCGCTGAGAGCGGATTGCTCGAGCTCGGTAAAGGGCTGTCCTTCGACAAAATCTCCACTGCTTCCCATCAGTTTTGCGACAAGCTCATGAGCTGATTTT
Organism: Lachnospiraceae bacterium; assembly: GCA_024699045.1. Taxonomy (GTDB): domain Bacteria; phylum Bacillota; class Clostridia; order Lachnospirales; family Lachnospiraceae; genus NK4A144. The sequence goes on from JAILQK010000147.1 coordinate 25,329, forward strand.
TCCTCAAGAAGGAACATAATGGATCCGGTTATATCACCGGATATGGAAAGATATATCCCGGCCATTATCTGCTCCTCACCGCCCATGGTCTCGCCCATTTGGCTGAATTCAACCAATGCGACCTTGGGTACCGTCATGTCAACCTTGGTGTTCAGCATGGTAGCTAAAGCCGTGGCGGCATTTCCGGCACCTATGTTGCCTATCTCCCGCAGGACATCATAATACATGTCATCGACATTATTAAGATCAAGCTCTGCCATAATACCTCCTTATGCCTGTTCCTTCTCACCGATGACCGTAGCCAGATTGAGAATGGATACCAGCCCCCTGTCGGTTTTACCTACAGAGGTAATGTAACCGTTTGATTCCTCTTTTTTCTCCCCTGTGACCTTTTCGATCTGGGAGTTATAAATATCCATGACCTGCTCGACCTCATCGACAATGATCCCGATAGCAGCCTGCGGATCCACCTTAACTATGATTATTCTGGTATTGCCGGTATACTCGGTCTCGGGCATATCAAATTTGACTCTCAGGCTCATTACCGGAATGACCTCACCTCTAAGGTTGATCACGCCCTTAAAGTAACTCTGAACGTTGGGAACCCGTCTTATCGCAGGAACTCTTACGATATTGTCGATATAATTGATATCGATACCGTAATGCTCTATCCCCAGATTGACCACGATATACTGTGTGGCTTTATCTTCGACATACTTTTCTAATTCATCCATATCAGTAACCTCCGCTATTTGGCATGAGTATTGTTATACGTACTGCTTCTCCCTGATCAGATAAGCGCGTTCGCATCGATGATCAGAGCTACCTCGCCGTCACCGAGGATCGTTGCGCCGCTGATGATCCTGTCATTATTGATGTACTTACCGAGAGACTTGATGACTATCTCCTGCTGACCGATAAGTTCGTCTACCACAAGGCCTGCAAGTGAATCACCCTTCTTTGCGATGACAACGATCATGTCATCGCTCGGCTCGGTATGATCAAAGCCCAGAAGCTCTGAGAGCCTGATGATCGGGATGACCGTTCCGCGAAGCTGTATGACTTCCTTGCCCTGTACGAGTTTTACGTCAGACGACGGGATGTTTTCAATGGTCGTGATCGAATCAAGAGAGATCGCATACTTCTCGTCTCCAATAATGACCATGAGTGCCTGTATGATGGCAAGAGTCAGAGGAAGTCGGATGATCCAGGTGCTTCCCTCACCAAGCTTGGTCTTGACCGAGACATCTCCGCCAAGTGATTCGATATTGCTCTTTACGACATCAAGGCCGACGCCTCTCCCTGAGATCTCTGTTACGGTCTTTGCCATTGAGAAGCCGGGATCAAACAGATAATCGATGACCTCTTTATCGGTAAACTGGGCCGCGGTATCTTCGGATGCGAGTCCCCTTTCAACGATCTTTGCCCTGACGGCCTCTACATTGATACCCTTACCGTCATCGCCGACCTCGATCACAACGGAGTTTCCATCCTGGAAAGCATTGAGGAAGATCGTTCCGGTTTCGGGTTTTCCGCTGGCCACTCTTTCATCAGGGTGTTCAAGTCCGTGATCTGCGCTGTTTCTGATCAGATGCTGCAGAGGATCACCGATCTCATCGACCACGGTACGGTCAAGTTCTGTCTCTTCACCGGTGATGGTGAGCTGCATCTTTTTGTCAAGCTTCTTTTCAAGATCCCTGACCATGCGGGGGAATTTATTTACCGCGCTTTCGATAGGCACCATCCTGACCTTCATGACGGCTTCATGGAGATTGGTGGTGACGCTCTCCAGATACTCAACCTGTTCGTTCAGGGTCTGACTTGAAGAATCTCCGCTGTCCGCTGCGGATACGATGGTATTTTTTGCTATGATCAGCTCGGACACAAGGTTCATAAGTGAATCGAGCTTTTCTATATCTACTCTTATTGTTTTTGAGATGACCGGCTTCTTTGCCTGAGGCTTTGTGTTCGCAGCCTGCTTTGCAGCCGGAGCGGTTTCTTTCTTTACAGCCGGAGCAGTCTCGGGCTTCGGTTCCGGGGCTGCCGGCTCTTCCTTGACTTCTGCGGGCTCAGGCTCAGCCTCTTCCTTCTTTTCGGTTGCGGCACCGATCTCTGAGATAGTGGTCTCATTGAACTCTTCACCGACGACATCGGCTATTTCGGAAACGGAAAGCATGGCTTCCCTGGCCTTGTCAAATTCCTCGTCACAGATCGTATAAAGACTGAAGCTGAATTCAAACTTCTCATCCTCTATATCCTGGGTGGAAGGATCCGTCGCGACTATATCTCCCATATCCTCGAGGGCTTTTATGACTAGAAATGCTCTCGCTGCCTTAAGCAGACAGGTTTCTTCGATATATACCGTGAAACCGTAAACATGCTTTTCGGTGAGCGAAGCATCTTTCATTACATCCTTTGCGGAATCGTCAAGCTTCATGGATCTGTAGAGAGCTTTATCGCTGGGTGCGGCAGTATCCTTGGATTCGGAAGCTCCTCCTGCAGCAGGGGCTTCGGCCTTCTCGGGAGCAGGAGCCTCTTCTTTTCCTGTTGCGGCGTTTCTTATCCGGTTTATCTCATTGATGATATTTTCATTCTCTTCTTCGCCCTCGTCGGTTGTCTCCTGTATATTGTTGACATAGCCTTCGATGGCATCGAGAGCCTGAAAAAGGATATCCATGAGCTCGCTCGTCACCTTCATCGAGCCTGCTCTTACATCCGAGAAACAGTCCTCCATGTCATGGGTAAGGTGCTGGAGTCTCTTGTAGCCCATCGTTCCGGCCATACCCTTGAGCGAGTGAGCCGCCCTGAAGATCTCATTGATAGCGTCCTGATTTTCGGGTTCCTGCTCAAGGATCATCATCTGATCTGACAGGACTTGGATATGCTCCCTTGCTTCATCCAGGAAAATACCTAGATACTGACTTACATCCATTTGAAATCCTCCATTAAATTAAAATATATATAAATTTTATTTAGTGCCTATCTGTTTTGTGATCGCGTCCGCGATCTTGTCGATCGGAAGGACCTCGTTCACGAGCCCGGTATTGGCGATCGCTTTGGGCATTCCGTATACGGCACAGGTTGCCTCATCCTGAGAGATAACATATATCTTCTTTTTCTTCTCGAGGTTTTTGATGCCTTCGGTACCGTCCATGCCCATGCCTGTCAGCACTACGCAGCAGATGCCGGAATAATCCGTATCCACGATGGACTCATACATATAATTGGCACAGGGTTTGACACCTTCCCTGTGAGGCTCATCCGTAAAATAGATCCTTACATGTCTTGCTCCGGCTTTGCTGATCTTCATGTGCTTGCCGCCGGGAGCGATATAAACGGTTCCCTTTTCAAGAAGATCTCCGTCCTCGGCCTCTTTGACATGGATAGCGCCGAGTGAATCAAGTCTTTCCGCCAGCGACTTGGTAAAGCCTGCCGGCATATGCTGGACAAGTATGACCGGGGCATTAAGATTGGCGGGCAAAAGCGGGATAACCGAGTGTAATGCCTTGGGGCCGCCTGTTGAGCTTGCGATCGCTACAAGCTTCTCTCCTGTGATCTTAGTGGCGGGTCTTAAGCTGACGGGCGCCGCAGGTTTGAAAGCATGAGGATCTTTTGTCCCGATACTGTGGGAAACCGACACATGGTGACCGCCGGCCTGCGCCACAACCTCCAGTATCTTCAAAAATTCATGAGCAAAATCCTCACCGGAGGTCTCTTTGTATTTGTCAGGTTTCTTGATGAAATCGATAGCTCCGAGATCCAGCGCTTCGATGGTCTGACTCGTGCCCTCTCCCGTTGTGGTGGAGAACATCATGACCCTTTCCTTGATGCCTTCATTCTTCAGCTGTCTGAGGAATTCCAGTCCGTCCATGACGGGCATGTATACATCAAGTACTATTGCGTCGTATTTGTTAGCCTTTACCTTTGCAAGGGCTTCTTCGCCGTTTCGGCATGTATCCGGAGTATCGTATCTGCCGTCTTTTTTGATTATATCACAGGCAAGCTTCCTCATGAGTGCAGAGTCATCTACGACCAGAACTTTTTTACCCATTTTCACCTCCAAAATATAATTTCAGGATCATCATTCCTCGATCCCGCTTGCTTTTTTTCTTATCTTTCTTTCCTCTTCAAAGATATATCTTATTATCCCTTCCCTGTCCTTGTCTTTGATATTAACGAACTGGATATGGTTTTTGTATTCTCCTTCACGGCCTTCTATTGATTCCGAGAGGATTATCTTACCTATGACCGAATACTCGGTGAACCTTCCGTTAAGGTTAAGTGAGAATACGAAAAGGATCTTTGTCCCTCTTTCAAATCGCCTGTCAGAGATGAATTTAGCTCCACCGCCGCTGATATCGACGATAACACCATCCTCAAGGGTCAGATCGGTGTTTATAAACCTTACGTCGTTTCCACCGACTTCTTCGAGCTCCTGAAGCTCCTGATCCTGTACCTCCCTGCACTTCATGTTGAGGATGCAGTTAAGCCTGTAGTATTCTCTACGCTGGAATTTTCTCAAAGGAGATGTAAGCTCGACCGTAAGTACATACATATTGTTTGCCTTGTATCGGTCGGTCACTCTGCCGTAACACTGATAGAGTCCTTTTCCGGAATAAAAGCAGAGGTCATAATCATCACCTATCTCGAGCAGGACGATATGTCCGTCAATGAAGGGCATGTTTACCTTTATCTCATCTTCGGAAATTATGTCGAAAACACGGGATGTATAGGTTTTTCTTTCGATTATCCCGTTTTTAGTGACTCTTTCTTCACTTTTGACTTCGGTCAGGTCTACCTTGTCGCCCGGTATCACATGATCACTAAGCATTATCCTCCTTCGGCCCGGCTGTTAAGCTCTTCCGATGCCACTTTTATTATTTACGATCCATATATATTTTATCATGGATCAGCCTGTATATCTTCCTCTTATCATATTCGCAAAGAATCCGGCCATCCCCGTTCTGAAATTCTGCTTCTCATGAGGGATATCCATCAGCGTCTTTGCAATATCATCAAAAGCTTTTGCCGACTTTGCATTCATATTGGATATACATACAGGGCTCTGCTGCATCACAGCCTTTGAGAGCTCGGCATCCTCCGGGATAGACCCGAGGTAGGACATATCCAGATGAAGGTAGCGCTGCACCACTGCATTAAGCTTCTTGTAGAGCACTTCGCCTTCCTTGTAATCCGACACTTTGTTGGAGATCACCTTTATCCGGGTGTTTGCTCCGTTAAAGCCCGGGTTTCTTTTAAGTGCTTTCAGTAGCGAATATGAGTCGGTTATCGAGGTGGGTTCGGGTGTTGTCACAAGCAGTATCTCCCCGGATGCCACCAAAAACTCGATGACCGCATTTGATATTCCCGCTCCGGTATCGATTATTATAACATCGGAGATGCTGTCAAGGTCGGACAACTGTGTGACAAGATAATTGATATAATCCTGTCCGAGGTTTGAAAGTCCGGCTATACCGCTCCCTCCGGAGATAAATCCTATCTCCATGGGTCCCCATGTGATAACATCTCTTATGCTCTTGCCCTGATAGATAAGATCGGCAAGATTGTTCTTGGGGACCGTACCGAACATAACCTCTATATTAGCCAGACCGAAATCGGCATCAAAGATGATAACACGCTGTCCCATCTTTTTGAACTGTACCGCAAGATTAATGGACACGTTTGATTTTCCGACACCGCCTTTTCCGCTTGTCACTGTTATGACCCTTGCCGCATGGGCGGGAGCCACCTGATTCTGTTTTATTATAGTACGAAGTCTTGTCGCCTGGTCCATGTCTTAACCTCCCAGCATGGATCTGACAATGCTTTGAGGATTAAAGGACTCTATATCGTCCGGTACATCCTGTCCGTCAGTCACATATGAGATCTCAGCACCTGTATAAACTCTTATATTATAGATATTTCCGAAAGCGGAAGTCTCATCGAGCTTTGTAAAGATGATACGAAAGTCTCCCATTTCCTTATAAATATCGCATATGGAGAGAAGATCCCGGTATTTTGTCGTTACCGATAATACGAGATAAGTATCGATGGCGGTGATCTCCTTTGCGGTATCGAGGATATGCTTCATCTCATCCCGTTTTTCTTTGTCTTTGGGAGAATAACCGGCAGTGTCAACGAAGATATAGTCCTGATCCTTAAACTCCTCAATGGTATTTTTAAGATCATCCGCGGTATATACCACTCTGAATGGCGCCTGCATTATCTCCGCATACGTCTTAAGCTGCTCCGCAGCCTTGATCCTGTATGTGTCGGAGGTGACAAGAGCGACCTTCTTTTTCTGATTGACGGCAAAATCGGAAGCAAGCTTTGCTATCGTAGTTGTCTTTCCGACTCCGGTGGGACCGAGAAAAACTATTACCTTGGGGCCCTCCGTCGACGGGGTTATTCCCGTGCTGACACCGAATCTTAAGATGAGCTTCTGGTATATGTTCGAAAGAAGATAATCAACGGTCACTCCGGGTTTTGACAGTTTTTCGATCTCCTCGACCAGATCGTTCGCATAATTCTCATCCACTTCGTTGTTTATAAGTGTGGTATATATGAGCTTTATGAAGCTCATGATCTCTTTGTTCGCGGATTTCTGGACGTTCTTTTCCGTCTCGGCATCCTGTTCCATAACGGTTTTAAGCTGCTGCTCGATCAGCTCCTGAAGATTGTCGATCTTATCGGTGCTGCGCCGTTTGGGGGTCTCGGGAGCTTTTGCTTTTTCGGGATGAAGCTTTTCGTATTCCTCATCCGTGAGGACATCCTTATATTGGGATATTTTCTTTTCGCTGCGGCTCGTCAGGGGAGGCTTTCCGGTCCCTTTGGGGATCCTGTCCGCTGCAGTATCGGGGTTGTTTCCGGAGAGATCGGTCTTTTCCTCCTCTATCGCTGCGGTGACTTCAACAGACGCTTTGGAAAAGATCCCGGCAAGGCCTCTTTTTTTGACCTTCCGGACGTTCATGATCACGGCCTGGGCACCAAGCTCCGCTCTTGCCTCCTTCAGTGCCTCATCTTCGGTTTTTGCTGTAAATTTCTTGATTATCATAATAATTCTATGCGGTTATCATTCCGATACTCTGCAACTCCACATCATTTTCTATCTCATTATATGACACGGCCACCAGTTCATCAAAATAATCCTCGGTGAGCTTTTTGAAATAGATACGGACTATGGGTGAGGTCACAACGATCTCATTTCTTCCGAGATCATCCAGTTTGTTTATCTCGGTCTGGGTAGCGGCGATTATCGCTTTTGTCCTTTCGGGATCAAGTGTAAGATATGCTCCCTGTTCGGTCTGTTTCACGGAAGACATTATCTCCTGCTCTATCTTCGGATCAAGAGTTACGACCTGAGTCGTTTCCCCGGGTTCAAAGTACCTTGCGGAAATAGCGCGTTTTAATGCCTGTCTTACATACTCGGTCAGGACATCGGTATCACGCGTGGTCGCCGAATAGTCGGCAAGTGTTTCAAATATAGTGAGCAGGTCTCTGATCGAGACTCCTTCTTCAAGCAGATTCTGCAAAACCTTCTGGATCTCTCCAAGTCCGAGAAGCTTCGGGGTGAGCTCTTCGACGACAGAGGGATTGGAATCCTTCAGGTTGTCTATGAGGTTCTGAGTATCCTGACGTGTCAGGAGCTCCGCGATATGCTGTCTTATCACCTCGGTAAGATGAGTTGCTATGATAGAAGGCGGATCGACGACGGTATAGCCCATTGACTCCGCTCTTTCTCTCTGACCTTCGGTTATCCAGATGGCAGGCAGATGGAAGGAAGGTTCCTCGGTCTGGATCCCGGCGATCTCCTCTTCCACGTATCCCGGGTTCATCGCCATATAATGATCGAACATGATCTCCCCTGCAGCGACCTGCACCCCTTTTATCTTGATGATATACTGATTCGGGTTGAGCTGGATGTTGTCCCTCAGTCTGATGATGGGTACCACGGTGCCCATTTCCAGCGCTATCTGACGCCTTATCATAACGACACGGTCAAGCAGGTCTCCTCCCTGATTGACATCCGCCAGAGGGATGATCCCGTAACCGAATTCGAGCTCGATAGGATCCACCGAAAGCAGGGAGACCACATTTTCAGGCTTCCTGATCTCTTCGGCAGATACTTCTTCCTCTTCGACCTTGCTCTCGACCTTCTGGACCTCAAGCTGGTTTTGCATCACTCTTCCTCCGACCAGGAAGAGCGCGCCCACAACCGTAAAGATCACAACATTCAGAGGCGTAACGACGCCAAGGAATACGATGACGGAGCCTGCCATATACATTACCTTTGGCACTCCGAAAAGCTGCTTTACAAGATCCGGTCCGAAGTCAGCCTCTTTTCCGCCCTTGGTGACCAGGATACCGGTCGCGAGCGATATCAGCAGTGAAGGGATCGCAGATACAAGGCCGTCACCTATGGTAAGTATGGTGTAATTCGACAATGCATCGGCAAAGGTGTCACCTCTTCTCAATACGCCCATCGCGATACCGCCGATAACGTTGATACCTGTGATGAGAAGACCCGCGGTGGAATCTCCTTTTACGTACTTCACGGCACCGTCCATGGAACCGAAGAACGATGCTTCCTGCTGGATCTTGTCTCTTCGTCTTTTGGCTTCGGCATCATCGATCGCGCCGGTATTGAGGTCGGCATCTATAGCCATCTGCTTACCGGGCATGGCGTCCAGAGTGAATCTTGCCGTGACCTCGGACACACGCTCGGAACCTTTGTTTATGACCACAAACTGCAGTATGATAAGTATTATATAGACTATCGTACCGATAATAAGGTCATTTCCGCCGACGAACTGTCCAAAAGTCCTTACGACGTTTCCGGGATCGCCGGTCGACAGTATCAGTTTGGTCGATGAAACGTTGAGGGATATCCTGAATATGGTCGTAAAAAGCAGGACCGTAGGATAAAACGACATCTCAAGCACTTCATTAACGAACAGAGTATTGAAAAGGATCGCAAATGCCACCGCCATGTTGAGTGCAAGCATTATATCGAGCAGAGTGTTCGGCATCGGAACGATAAGGAACACAAAAGCAAAGAGCAGATATAAAGCTACTCCCAGATCCTGTATGCTGAATACTTTCTTTTTGGTTCCCGCCGCGGTATCCATACTCTAAGACTAGATTACCTTCCTGTTCACAGTCTGACCGTTTTGTTTTTTCTGTTCTCTTATATTGTATACGAAAGCGAGAACTTCCGCCACTGCCTGATAAAGCTCGGGAGGAATGCTGGCTCCGAGCTCTACGTTGTGGTAGATCATCCTGGCCAGCGGTTTGTTTTCGACTATCTCTACTCCGGCATCATTTGCCGCTTCCTTTATCTTCTGCGCCAGGAAATCCTGACCTTTTGCAACGACGAAAGGCGCATCGGAAATCTCGGTGTCATATTTCAGGACTACGGCATAATGGGTAGGGTTCGTTATTACGACGTCCGCTTCCGGGACCGCCTGCATCATTCTCCGTCTGGAAGCCTCCATCATCTTCTGCTTGATCTTGCCTTTGATCTGAGGATCTCCTTCGGAATTCTTGTATTCGTCTTTGACTTCCTGCTTGGTCATCATCATATCCTTATGGAATTTCCTCCGGCGATAGATAAGATCGAGGAGTGAGACAAGCAGATAGATCACGCTTATCCTTATACCCAGATCGATGACGATACGGCATACCTGTCCGACTCCGGTGTTCAGCTGCATGTCATAAAACAGACTTATTAGCCCGCCCATGCCCTGGATATAATTCCAGACCACTCCGAAAATGACGACGAGCTTTGCGATCGCAAGTCCGAGGTCTACAAGCTTCTGCTTGGAAAAAAGCCTCTTTATCCCGCTGGCAGGACTTAGCTTGCTGAATTTAGGCTGCAGGGGCTTGGCAGTGACCATCCATTTGATCTGAAGCTTATTCGAAAGGAAACCCAGAAAAAAAGCTATCCCAAAGATCGGAAGCAGGATGATCAGCATCCGGAGCAGAGCGATCCGGAGGATGTCGGCAAATTCCTTGGATGAGATCTGTCCGTTTATAAGTACGGTAAAATCCGGGATCACACCGTAAACATACCTGAAAATCGCCAGAAAATTGTCGCCGATGCTCTGTCCGACAAATCTCAGTGTAAGGAACAGCCCGATAAGTGAGATGGCATTACAAAGCTCCTGGCTCTTTGCGACCTGACCGTCCTTTCTGGCATCGTTCAGCTTTTTTGAGGTAGGCTCTTCGGTCTTCTCTCCGCCCGGACCGTCATCGGCAAAAAACTGCAGATCGAGCTTTATCAAAGACCCGGGTTCAATGAGACTGCAGGATCTTTTATCAGATTCATTGTAAAAATTGTTGAATACGGAACTTATCACTGCGCGTGCATGCCTCCCGCAAAATTCTCAAACATCACCTTCATCTCGGAAAAAATGAAATCCGAGATCGACGGCAGCATCCCTATGGTAAGGAAAAGCGCTCCCAGCCCCACAAGGATCTTGATCTGCATACCGACCGAAAACATATTCATCTGCGGCGCTATCTTCGCCATTATCCCAAGCACCGCGTTCAAAAGGAGCATTACGGCAAATATGGGCATGAATATCCGGAAACCGATAACTACGTAATCCGTCATAAAGGCCGCCATAGCAACAAAAAGGTTGTCGACGTCAAATGCGATCCTGCCGGTCGGGATAAGATCATAGCTGTCGACGAAGGCCCTGAATATCCACTGATACATATCGGTGACGCATAAGATCAGAAGTATTGAATACTGATACAGCGTCCCGGTAAAACCGGTGTTTACCCTTGTGACCGGATCGAAAAAGCTCACCATCGAAAGACCGATATCCATATCCGACAAGGTTCCGACAAACTGCATGATGTACATGCATAGATTTGTCGAAAAACCAAGGAGCACCCCGGCAATGGCCTCCTTCAGTACCAGCACCGCATATCCGATCACTGTTTCGTACTGCAGCACATAGTGAGGCACCACAAACCTGTAAAGGAGAAAGGCCACAAAAAGAGAAAAACCGACCTTCACCCTCCTGGGCACATTCTGCGTCGAAAAAAACGGAGCCGCAAAAACAAAGCACGATACTCTGGTAACGACCAGAAGATAAAATTCGAGGTCCTGGATCGAGAACGAATAATTGATCATCTACACTACTTGACGTAAATGGTAAAATCGCTCCAGAGCCTGACCATAAGCCCTGTCATATTGTCGAGCATCCAGTGTCCGAGCAGCATGATACCGGCAAATATCGCCAAAATCTTAGGCACAAAAGTAAGTGTCTGCTCCTGTATGCTCGTAACGGTCTGAAAGATCGAGACCGCAAGTCCCACAACAAGGGATATGAGCAAAAGCGGAGCCGCCGTTATTATTATGATATACAGTGTTTCTCTGGTTATCTGGGTTACCGCCGAAACATCCATCGTCTTACTCCTCTCCTGTTTAGTGATGAACCCCGGAAAGAGCCATCAGTAAAAAGTCTTAACCAATGAGCCTATGACCAGGTTCCACCCGTCAGCCAGCACAAAAAGCAGTATCTTGAAAGGCATGGAGACCGTTGTCGGAGGCAGCATCATCATACCCATGCTCATGAGGGTGGAGGCTACCACCATGTCTATCACGATAAAAGGAATATATATCAAAAATCCTATGATAAAAGCCGTCCTTAATTCCGAGATAAGAAAGGCGGGAATAAGAACGGCATTGGGAATGTCGTCTATACCCTCTACATCTTCGATCTCTGCGATATCAAGAAACAGCCTGACATCACGCATCTGGGTCTGGCCGTACATAAATTCACGCAACGGGGCCATTGCGGTCTCCATGAATTCCTCCTGGGTCATCTCACCTGCCTCAAAAGGCTGAACCGCATTGACATTGATCTCGTTTATAGTGGGCTGCATTATGAAAAAAGTCAGAAATAACGTCAACCCCATCAGAACCTGGTTGGGAGGAGCTGTCTGCGTACCGACAGCCGCCCTCACGAAATGAAGCACCACCATGATCCTGGTGAATGAGGTCAACATTATAAGAAGGAGCGGAGCCATCGCAACGAGTGTGAGGATGATAAGGATCCTCAACGCCCCGCTCAGGTTTCCGTTTCCGTCATTATATGTGATGTTCAGATTATTGCCGACATTGAGTTCACGAAGATCGCTCCGGTCATCGGATGCTCCCGGCTCGTCTATGACAGTAGGCGCATCATAACCTTCTCTGAGCATTCCGATATTATCGTAAGTGCTCGATCTCTCTCCCGGTGTCTCCTCCAGAGTCTGGGTTGAAGCACCGCCTATATCCCTATTTGTAGCAATGTCGTTATTGGCATAAGCAACTACGGGAAAGGCGCAAGTGAACACAATAAGCAACAGCAGGAGCACTACTCTCCCCAGCTTTTGTATCCTCATTTTTTTCCTATTCTGGCCTTGGCCTTCTCCATAAGCTCCTTAAAATCATAGCCTGGAGCATTTCCCGTCTGCCGCTTCACTATGGTATCTTCGGGGATCTCACAAAGGAAAGTGATCTCGTCCTTACCGATACCGACCGCAATATATTTTGAAGCGGTACGTACGATCGCTATGTATTTTGAAGGGGCCACCTTAGCAGTATCAATTATCTCTATGTTGCCGGATGTCATTTTTTCCTTGGCATATCCCCCCACAAACCTGGTGGTAAGATATGTCACAAGGAGAACAAAAGCAAATAGAGCAAGGACAGTAACAAGCTGAATAAAGCCGTTAGCGTCCGGCATTAACCCACTACTTTCTTTACGGCCTCCAAGACTCTTTCCGCCTGGAAAGGCTTAACGATAAAGTCTTTTGCCCCGGCCTGGATCGCCTCGATAACCATTGCCTGCTGGCCCATAGCCGAGCACATGATGACCAATGCTGCGGGGTCAGCCCCCTTTATCGCCTTGAGTGCCTGGATACCGTCCATCTCCGGCATCGTGATATCCATCAGCACAAGATCGGGCTTAAGCTCGTTATACCGTTCTACGGCCTTCGCACCGTTCTCTGCCTCTCCGGCGACATTGTAGCCATTCTTTGAGAGGATGTCCTTGATCATCATCCTCATGAACGCTGCATCATCACAGATCAGAATGTTCTTTGCCATAACTTTGTAAACTCCTTATTTAATAATTTCAGTTACCCTTACTCCAAAACTCTCGTCTATAACAACGACTTCGCCTTTTGCGACGTTCTTGCCGTTAACGAGTACATCTATAGGTTCCCCCGCAATCTTGTCAAGTTCGATGATAGTACCCGGGGAGAAATCAAGTATATCATTTATTGACTTTCTTGTCCTGCCAAGCTCGACGGTTACCTCGAGAGGAACGTCTTTTATAAGATCTATATTCTCCTGCGGTTGCATCGGATTGATGTCGTTGGAGAATGTAGTAAACTGCGCCTGTTGGACATTAACGGGAGCTCCGGCCGGCTGTCCGTATCCCATAGGCGGAGCGCCATAGCCCATTTGCGGAACACCATACCCCATCTGCGGCGGTGCCTGTCCCGGGTAGCCCATCTGTTGTGGCGGAGGGGCCGCGGCAGCCATTCCCGGATCCGCCATTGGCGGGGGTGCCTGTTGTGGCGGAGGAGCCGCCGCGGGTTCCGGCGCCGCCGGTTCGGGTTCCGATGGCGGTGTCACCTCCTGGCTTCCTATGAAGTGATCATACAGCTCCTTGGCAAAACTTACCGGATACAACTGCATTATAGTCGAGTCGACCAGATCACCTATCTGCATCCTGAATGAGATCTTAACGAATCTCCCCATCAGGAATTCCGCATAATCTCCGGGGTTACCCTCCGTAAGATCGACAAGCGATGCCTCCGGGGGTGAAATGTCTATCATCCGGCCAAGCATTGATGATAACGAAGTAGCCGAAGATCCCATCATCTGGTTCATAGCTTCAGAGATCGCGGATAAATGCAGATCACTGAGTTCTCCTTCGGCGCCTGTGCCGTCTCCGCCCATCATAAGATCCGTGATGATCTTGACGTCGTCCTCTTTTAGGATGAGCATGTTGTACCCGTCAAGTCCGACCTTATAATGGATCTGTATGAATACACACGGTTTCTCGTAGTTTTCTACGATATCGCTCCAGGTCGACATCGTAACTTCGGGAGTAGTTATATCGACCTTCCGGTTTACAAGAGAATAAAGCGTGGTGGCCGATGTACCCATACTGATATTGGCTACTTCACCGATCGCGTCCTTTTCAAATTCGGTAAGCTCTTCTTCGCCACCCGCAGCGGCTCCGGCTCCGTCTGCGGCAGCAGGTGCCGTATCGGCTGCTCCTGAGGAGGCATCGGCTCCATCACCGTCTGCGGCCATCCCGGAAAGCAGGGCATTAATTTCATCCTGCGACAGCATTCCGTCCATGCGCCTATTCCTCCTCCTCTCTTATTATCTCTGTTACCCTTACCGCGTACGATTTTTTGGTCGCGCCGGGCAGGGCTTTGAATTTCCTGATATTTCCCACAAATATATCCATCTCTTCATCCACTTTGGATGACAGTCTTATAACATCTCCTATCTGCAGGTTTACGAAGTCGGTGACCGTTATGGAGCTTTCCCCGAGCTTTGCGATGATAGGCACGCTAACGTGCTGTATCATATCCTGCATATGTTCCGTATAGTCCTCATCCGAAGCATCCTGCATCGTGGAGAACCAGAACTTCGTATTCAGTTTGTCCATGATAGACTCAAGCGTGAAATAAGGCAAACACACATTCATGAGTCCTTCCACATCGCCGATCCTTATATTCAGCGTAACTATGGCGATCATTTCGGTAGGCGCTATGATCTGCGCAAACTGCGGATTTGTCTCGACCCTTTCGAGGATCGGGTTAAGATCCAGCACGTTTTTCCAGGGTTCCCTCAAAAGAGAAATGCAGACCGCCATCATTTTTTCCACAAGAGACATCTCAATTTCGGAAAATTCTCTGCTCTTTTCGAGAGTCTCTCCCTGACCGCCCAGCAGACGATCGACCATCGCAAACCCAAGATTGGAGCCAAGCTCTATCATGATGCTTCCGCTTAAGGGCTGGAAGCTTACTATCCCAAGTATTACCGGGTTTGCCAGTGAATTCGTGAATTCCGAAAAGGTCAGCGCTTCGGAGTTAACAACACTTACCTGGCAGGCTTTTCGCAAATACACCGGCAGATTTGTCGATACCAGTCTGCCATAGTGTTCAAATATGATCTCCAGGGTCCTGAGATGCTCTTTTGAGAACTTGGCAGGACGCTTAAAATCGTATTCCTTGACCGATTTGCCGGCATCTTCCTTGATCTCATCGGCGTCGATCTCGCCGGTGCTCAGTGCCTTTAAGAGATCGTCTATTTCATTTTGGGACAGGACATCTCCCATATTCCTTCTGCCCCTTTCAAATAATCACTGTACTATATATCCGCTCAGAGCAACCTGATATATGAAATCAGAACCGAAGGTCTCCTGAAGCTTTTCAAGACATGCATCCTGAACACCCGCCTGTCCGAGTGCCTGCACATCTTCATATGTATACTGACCAATGGTCTCTGAGAGCGCGTTCAATATTAATGACTGCCTGCTTTCAAGGATATCTGCGCCATATGTCTCATAGTCCGGATGGGTGGTATCCATAAGGATCGCCACAGTGCAGATCAGGAAATGGTCTTCCCCGTCATCACCTTTTTTGAGCTGGAATGTCTGCTGTTCATCTATCGTTGCGGTAGCCGTATCGGCAAGTGAGACATTTCTTCCGGATGAGCCCGCTTCGCCTTCGGGCGTCGTGCCGGCAGTATCGAGCTTTATCGCGGCGGCGACCTGATCAACAAGGGCGATCGTCTTTTTGTTTGCGGGGATCACCGTAAACATCATGATAGCGGTCATTGCTATATTAACAACAAGGAGCGCCAGTATAATGATACTTAACATATTCTTTTTCACTTTGATCTCCTCTTACGACACATCGCTCAGACGATTATATATCCTTATCTCAACCCTTCGGTTCAGCTGTCTGCCTTCAGGCGTACCATTATCGGCAATGGGAACATAGGCTCCGCGTCCCGCATGCTTTATCATTGCCGGATCAAGCTCCGCATTATCGCGGAAATACTCAAACACACTTAAAGCTCTGGCGTCCGAAAGTTCATCGTTGTTCTTGAACTGAGCGTTATTTATCGGAACATTGTCAGTATGTCCCTCTATCTCGATAGTTCCTCCCGCATAAGCTTCGAGGATCTTTGCAACCTTATCCAAAGTAACCCTAGCACTGTCTTTTATTGTAGCACTTCCGGAGTCAAATAACAATGAGCCGTTCATAGTGAGGCTGACATACTGACTCGTAAAGTCTATATCTATCTGTTTGGAGAGATCCTCCTCATTTACGGACTCCTCTATCCTCTCCGCAAGCTCCTCTGATTCTTTTATCCCGGATTCCTCAAGCTGCTGTTTGGCCTCGGCATCCGTTATCTCTTTTGCGGATGAAGCATCCTGGCTTTCGGTGTTGTCCGATGCCTGTCCGGTTTCATCTCCGTCGGACAGATCCTCCTTGGAAAAATCCTTTGACTCAAAGGTTTCCTCACCCCTGCCTTCTTCGTTATAGTCTTTGTTATCGGAATTACCGGTCGTATTCTTTCCCATCGAAGTGACCATCTCCGAAATATTGGAAAGCTGCGAAACTCCGTTTCCTATGGCGTCTCCCTCTCCGACACTTTCTCCTCCGGGATCGAAAATGGAGAAAGCTTTGGACATTGATGCGGCTATCGCTTCAAATTTGTCCACATCGGTACTTGAGAAAGCATAAAGAAGCACGAAAAAGCAAAGCAGCAGATTCATAAGATCTGCAAAGGTTGATTGCCACGCCGGTGCGCCCTTCGGCGGATCTTCTGGGGGTGCCTGTCTTGCCATTATTCGCCTCCGCCTCCGCCTCCGCCTTCATCGGCAGAGATCGCGGCTCTTTCGGCAGGCGAAATGAACGACTTGAGCTTCTCTTCTATTACCCTGGGGTTCTCACCGGCCTGTATGGAAAGCAGCCCTTCCACCATTATCCCTTTAACCGACATCTCCTGCGCATTCTTCTTTTTTAGCTTGTTTGCCACCGGAGCGCATATCCAGTTTGCCACGAGGGAACCGTAGAAAGTCGTAACAAGGGCAACAGCCATAGCGGGTCCCAACGCCGCCATATCCGAAAGGTTCTTAAGCATGTTGATAAGTCCGATAAGAGTACCGATCATTCCCCATGCCGGTCCCATGGAACCCATGTCTTCCCAGAATGAAGCGTTATCCTTGTGGCGGCTCTCGATACCGGTCATCTCGGTCTCCATGATAGCCCTTACAAGATCCGGATCGGTACCGTCAACGACCAGCATGATCCCTTTTTTCAGGAACTCATCCTCTATATTGTTCGCGGCCTCCTCCAATGAAAGAAGGCCCTCTTTTCTGGCGACATTTGACAGATCTATGATCTGCTTGATCACGGAACCGGAGTCTGACTTCTCAAGATTGAGTATCTGCTTAAATGATTTAAGTCCTGAAAGGAATGAGGGGATGGTATTCATGGCCAGAATACACATCAACGTACCACCCAGGGTTATGATGATGGAGTCTCTGTCTATGAAACTCTGGAGGGCTGACATGCCGTTGGAACCCACGATTCCATAAAAAACGAGAGCTATACAGCCGACAAGACCAATTATCGAACCTAAATCCAATTTACTTCACCTTCTGTAACAATTTTTAAACACAAAAAAATCAAACCCATAAAAACCGAACCCGCAAAACAATTCAGATTAATCGTCCCGGCTCTGATTTTTCAAGTTTACTAGATTTCTGATTTCTTGTCTACTTTCCTTTACGATAAGCTTACGCCCCGTATTGAGGGTAATTACCGTATCCGGAGTAGTCTCAACGATCTCGATAAGATCGGAGTTTATCAGCACTTTATCGTCATTTAGCTTAGTCAGTTCCAAAAGCATGCGTATATAATATCACATTCATTTCTATTATTGCAAAATATATGATAACAGAAAAAGTCCGGATGATACGGACTTTTTCTGTTAAACGGATCTGCTATATGGAATCTTATCTCTTAAGGTTTACGAGTTCTTCAAGCATGGAGTCCGACACCGTGATGATACGGGAGTTTGCCTGGAAACCACGCTGTGTTGTGATCATGGTGGTGAACTCATCCGAAAGGTCAACGTTTGACATCTCGAGCTCACCGGTAGACATCGATCCGCCGTTTGCGGTTATGTCGTTGATAACTGCTTCTCCTGAGTTTAAGGTCGTGCTGTAAAGGTTGTCACCCGTCTTCTCAAGACCGGAGGCATTGGCGAAAGTTGCGGTCGCGATCTGTCCGAGAAGCTTGGTCTGACCGTTGGTATAAGCGGCGGTGATCTTACCGTCCTGTCCTATCGAAAGTGAGGACATCTCACCTACTGCGCATCCTGCTCCGGCATCCGATTCAATGCGTCCGCGCTTGCCGTTCATGGTAGACGATCCTTTGTTGTCGATGTTCTGGACAGTGGAAAGATCGATAGCAACAGCTTTATTTGCAGTGCTGTTCATATTTGAGAACCCTCCGGCATAACCATTCAGGCCGCTGAGGTTTAATCCGAGTCCGACGTAATCCTCTCCGTTAACTTTATTATATTGTAGAGCAGTGACAGCCGCGGTGGCAGCAGCTGCGCTAACTGACATCAGGGTTCCTTTTGCGGTAGTAGTATCAGCGGTCTTGAATGTATCAAAAGTTAGATAAGCGACATTGCTTCCTGTGGTGAATACGTTTGCGCCTGCAAGTGCAGTCTCCTTAGCAGATGCCGTCATTTCTTCTCCGGCGTCAGTCTTAAATATGGATTTGCCTTCGGAATCGACGATATCGGTCATCGTCATCTTATACTGGCCGTTATCGGTCTTTCCGGCGCCGTTCTGTCTTTCGATCTTGAACATTCCGGTATAGCTGTATCCGAGACTGTCATAGAAAGGGACCGTAAACACCTGACCTGCCGTCGTATCGAGTGAATCCGAGTTCTTGTCGAGGATACCTGTGCCATAGGTATTGGTCGTTGAGACCGGAGCGGAGATCATATTTGCATCGCTCATGACATCGAGACTCTTCAAAGCCCCGGTATTGATGACCGTAGCGCCCGTAGCATCGGTCGTTGTGCCGTAGCCCATGACGGTATAGCCGTTCGTAGCCATGCAGAGGGTTCCGTTCGCATCAACGTTGAATGCGCCGGCTCTGGTATAATACTGATTTCCTCCGTCGGAGACTACGAAGAAGGAATCTCCGGTGATACGGATATCAAAAGGACTTCCGGTATTCTGTGCCGAACCGGGGGTGGTTATATTGGTCGAGATTGCTCCGGTCGAAACACCGAGACCGATCTGCTTGGCGTTGATACCCGCTCTTCCGGTCGCCGCATTGGCTCCGGATGCGTTCTGGGTCGTCTGATAGAGCAGATCCTGGAAGGTTACCGAGTTTGATTTATATGCTACCGTATTAACGTTTGCAATGTTATTACCTATAACGTCCATTCTGGTCTGGTGTGTCCGCAGTCCTGCAACTCCGGAAAAAAGTGATCTCATCATAAGGCATTTACCTCTTTCTTATTATAAGCTGTATCAATGGTTTCACGGATCGCCTGTCCTATCCGGGGCTATCCTTTAACTCTTTTTGTTACGCGATGACCGCGCCGTCAATATTTGTAAATATGTTCTTGTCATTATTTGCAGGGTCCATGGCTGTTACTACCGTCTTGCTTCCCGTATTTACGATAAAGGCAAGATCGTCGACCATCACGAGCGAAGAATCTATGCCCTTACTCTCGGCATCCTCGGTCCCCTTTGTCAGCCTTTCAAGCTGCTCATCGGAAAGGTCTATGTTCCTGTCATAAAGCCTCTCTGCCGCATGCTTTGAGAATCTGACATTCCTTGTCCCGTTTAGCTCTTCGCCTTTCTGGTTAAGGATCTCGGCAAAGCTTTTTCCGTCAGTGGTCTTTCTCTCGACCCTGGTCTCGGAAACCTGTGACAGGTATGCCGCAGCCGCCTGCTCTAATGAAATTCCGTTTGTATTGATCTTCATAATCCTTACTCCAATCTCAAAACTGCAGTTGATCCTTGATCCGGCTGCAACGGATCATGATTCTTCGCTGCCGTCAAGTTCTACTCCCAGTGTCCTGTACTGTGCTACAAGCTCTCCGAGCTTGGTGCTGTCCGCTTCCGAGATGAAGCTCTTGGAATAATCATCCATTGCCATATATGAAGCGTACATTGAAGCTACCTGTGTCTGATATGCATCCTTATTGCTTGAAGTAATGAAGGAAGCATTCGGAAGGTTTGCCATCTGGTTTGACCATGCGGTCGAAATGTTGTAAGCCGAAGCATAAGTATCATCCCAGACCTTCTGTATGTCATCCAGTTCATACTGATTGCCGTTGATCGTAAGGTAGACCTTTGATCCCGACTGTGATACGTACTGGACCGAGCCGGTCTCTTCCGTGGTCACTCCGGTGACCGAATCGGATGTAGAAGCCGTAACGACCTTTCCTATAAGGCTGTTGGCTCTCTGCAGATCCACACTGGTCCCCATATTGTTCATGGCTTCAAGAGATGAGAACTGTGCAAGCTGGGAAACATACTCGGTATTTTCCGTAGGCTGCATGGGATCCTGGTACTTCATCTGAGCCACCAAGAGCTTCAGGAAAGCCTGTTTGTCAAGATCGTTGTTGACCGTCTCGGCTTCTGCCTTCTGCTCGGCAGCTGTTTTATACGCGGCATTTGTGATCGTTCCGTTTGTAATTGAAGCATCTACTGCCATATTATCTCCTTTACTGTAGCGTTCAGGACATTATGTCTTTTGCGCTTACGCCATATAATCTACCGAATTTCCGTTTGCCGCCATCATGTCTCTTGCGATCTTTTCTTCTTCGGGGATATCACCGGGGACCCCCTCTTCGATCTCGGGATCGTTGAGATTGATATTCCTTGTCCTTCCGGGTCTGCCGCCGGGCTGTTGCGAAGCCGCTCCCGACTGCTCTCCTCCCATCAGATTCTGTTCGAATTCATGACTGGCTACCGTCACCTCTACGCTTTCAACCCTTATGCCTCTTTGTTCGAGACTTTGTTTGAGTTCCACCAGGTGAGTCTCAAGCGCCGTCTTTACCGATGCGGTTTCCGCTTCAAACTGGGCGGTGAGCTGTCCTGCTTTGGCTACAAGCTCTACATTGAGACGCCCCAGGCTCTGCGGGTGAAGCTGCATTGAAAGGCTCTGTGTTTCACTGTCGACCACTGCTCTTATCTGCGAATTGATCTGATTGATGATATCCATGGCCTCTGCCATTGTGGAACCGGGTGTCGTCGTTTCGCCAAGCGCTGCGGCCTCGAGAGTATTCTCTACAGCTGCGTTAAGGTTCTGGAAAAATATGTTGTTGTTAACTGTTGTTTCGGCACGGGCTTCCGTATGTGCTGCCCTGCCTTCGGATCTTAGGATGTCATCCGATGAAGGATCCGGGTTCTGTCCACCGGTATTCGATGACTGCGCTCCCTCCTTCACTGTGACATTGAGACTGACCTCTTTGCTGCCCTTATCCTCGACGGATATCCTTTCGGTCCTATCCGGTTCGGGTTCTGTTGTCCTTACGGCTTCCGCTGGGGTCCTTACCGTATCTTCCGGGCTTTGCTGGATCTTTTGGCCTCTGTCTCTCAGTACTGCGCTAAAATCCTCTGTGTTCTCCTGTGTTTCGGGTGTTGGAGAAACTACTTCATATTCATTTTTTAATGCGGTCAGGGTGTTCTTGAATTCCTCGGGAGTCATATCCATCTCCTGGATCAGGCTTGATGTTGTCTCCCTTACACTGCTCTGCAGATCCGTAACGATCCCGCTCAGCGTATCATCTGTTAAAATGTCTACCGGTGTGACTTCTTTTACCTGTGCCACGATATCGGCCATTACCTTCGGATCCAGCAGATCTGTCATCGTAAGTCCGAGTGTTTCCATGATCTGGTCTAGCTCTTCATCGGAAATGCCAAGCTTTTCTTCAACAATCTGCTTTACATCCTCCGCCGCATCCTCTATCGCGGTCACCGTCCCGGTATCTGATGTATTGTCTGTGTTCTGTTCGGATTCTGCTGTCTTTTTGATCCCCGGATCATCCTTTTCACTTGTTTTCCCGGCGATATCCCTGTTACTGTTTTCGCCTGTCTGATCCGTGACCTTTGTACGTTCGGGAGCTTTTGCCGTCTCACGGTTCCCGGCCGTACGGTCTGTAAGTTTCTGCTCCGGCGCTTTACTTTTTGCTGCGCTGTCCGCTATGCTCAGCACGTCCATAAAGCTTTGATCTTCTCTGTCACCCTTTGTCTTTCCTGAAGTAATCTCCTGTCCCCCCGCCGGCATCATCACCGGTGCTTTTACGTTAGGGGTTGTCAAATCTTATCCTCCTTTCTGCATAAATATACTTTGCTCTTATATTTATCGGATGATCCAGCCCCAGACTGAACCCCTTTTTTCAAAAAAATCAGGATGAACCGGCCGGTTCACTCTTCTTCGTCGGGATCCATGATCTCTGTTATGTTTCCGGCAAGATCGGCATCAAGCTTTCCTATCTCGGCAAGGATGCTTCCGCGCGCATCCGCGTTCATCACGCCGAGGATCTTTGCCGCAAGCTCAAGATCGTTCCTTAAAGGTACACTGTTGAAGATGACCGCGGCATCCTTTGCCTTCATCTGGGAATAAGCCTTGGCATAATCCTTGATCTCCTCGCTGATCTGCTCCTGCTTCACAACTTCCTTGTACAGGATCTCCGCATTGGTAGGATCTATTTCTTCATAGTATTTACGATATTCGTCAATATCCGGCGCCTTGCTGTTAAATACTACTTCGTTGTCAAATTCATCCTTGATCTTTTCGAATTCGACCTGACTGTCCTCGTAGGTTTTAAGCCGGGTGATCTCCTGTGACAGCTCGTCTATCGTCTTGTCGGCCTCCGACACATCCTGCTGCGCTTCCGCAAGCTCGCTTTCCAGGATCTTGATGCGGTTTACGGCGTCCTCGAGACTGTCATACCCGCCTTCGATCACATTATCACCCGAAACGGTATCAGCTCCCTGGACGGAGCCTTCGGGAAGGATCTTGTTGATAACAGGGACATTGCCTATGACCGGGGCCAGCACATTGGATCCGAAGCCGCCCACATCAAGCTTTATGAGCAGCGCAAGGATCGCAAGCCATATCAGAATGATCACAACCGTAACAAGGATCACCGAAAAAGCTCCGCCCTCGTCTTCGGCATCGTATTCCTCCGCGGCAAGGGCTTTACGTTGCTTTTTCAGCTCCTTGGCCTGAGCCTTGAGCTGTTTCTTTTCCTCCTTGATCCGGGCTATCTCCGCCTTTTGATCTTCCGGGGTTCTTTGTTCTTTTTTTTCGTTCTCGTTTTCTGCCATTAGTCTTTCTTCTGCTTTTTGATTCCAAAGGTATAGCTGGTAAGCTGATCTATCTGTTTGCTCTCTTCCATCGCAAGTTCACTCTTAAAATCATCAAAGGCTTTTTCCTTGAGCTTTTCCTGTGTCTTGCGATCCTTCATCGCTTCTTCGAGAGCGGATCTCTTTTTTTCGAGTTTTTCTTCTTCGTGCTCCACAACCTCATGCTGCTGCACGATCATATCCCCCATTATACTGATTGCCCGGGCATTTGCCACCATATCCCTGACATTCAGAGACTCTTCGCGAAGCCTCCTTGCCTCATCCTCATAGTCGCTCCGCCTTTTTTTCAAGCCTTCCTCTACTTCCTCGGCTTCATTGACCGCGATCTGCTGAGTGGCATATTCCATTTTGGCCTGTTCCTCAAGCTTTTCATCAAGATTGAGGATGTTCTGCATTCTGTATACAAATTTAGCCATAAACCTTCCTCAGACTTTCCCAGGCTATATCAGGCTATATCAAGCCTTCTTCAGGCGCTTCCCGTCCCGTCCGTAAAGATCTCTTCGAGCATCTTTATCTCATCGTCGAACTCAAATTTTGAATCCGTCGTCTGCATAAGATATTCGTTGACCGCATCGATCTTGGATATCGCAAAATCGATCTTGGGATTCGATCCGGCTTTATAAGCCCCGATATTGATCAGATCCTCGGCTTCATTATAGGTCGCCATTACGTTCTTTAGTTTTCCCGCAAAGGCTTTGTGCTCCTTTGATGCGATCTGGCTCATACATCTCGAAATGCTCATGAGCACATCGATCGCCGGATAATGATTCTGCTGCGCGATCTTGCGGTTGAGCACGATATGTCCGTCAAGGATCGATCTTGCCGTATCCGTTATGGGCTCGTTGAAGTCATCTCCGTCAACAAGAACGGTGTAAAGCCCGGTGATCGAGCCCTTTGCTCCGTTACCCGCGCGCTCAAGCAGTTTAGGCATCTCCGCGTATATTGAAGGCGGATATCCTCTGGTTACGGGCGGTTCGCCGGAAGCGAGGCCTATCTCTCTTTGTGCCATCGAAAAACGGGTAAGGGAATCCATCATCAAAAGCACGTCTTTTCCCTGATCCCTGAAATATTCAGCGATAGCGGTCGCCGTCTTTGCCGCCTTGTTTCTCTCAAGCGCCGGTTTGTCGGATGTGGCGACCACAACTACCGAGCGCGCCATGCCTTCAGGCCCCAGGTCTCTTTCGACAAACTCTCTGACCTCTCTTCCGCGCTCTCCGATGAGCGCTATGACATTGACCTCAGCCTTTGTATTTCTGGCAAACATACCCATAAGAGTAGATTTGCCGACACCGGAACCTGCGAAGATCCCTATCCGCTGTCCCTTTCCTACCGTCAAAAGGCCGTCCACGGCCTTTACTCCCAGAGGAAGAACTTCGCTTATTATGACTCTGTCCATAGGATCCGGAGGCATCGCTTCCACAGGATATTCATCTCCTGTCATCTCCGAACCGTCAGAAGGATTTCCCATGCCGTCAAGAGTGCGTCCGAGCAGATCATCCGAGCATTTCACCATGAGAGGATGCTCCAGGTTTTCCACTATGGAACCGGAGCCGATCCCGTCGGTTGATTCATATGGCATGAGAAGCGTCATGCGGTCCTTGAATCCGACCACTTCGGCAAGTATCGGACTCAAAGATGTATCTGCCGGCTGGATCGAGCAGATATCCGCAAGCCTTGCATCCGGGCCCTCGGATTCGATAGTTAGACCGACTACGTTTACAACCTTGCCGAGCTTCTTAAAATATGTTCCGTTCTTAAGGCATTCGTATTTTGAAAGATCTATAGCCGCTTCCATCAGCCATCTTCCTCTTTTCTGTACGAAAGCAGTTTCAGTTGTTTCCGGAGTCCCTCAAGCTCTGTCCCGACGGAGCAGTCAAATATCCCGGAACCGGTATCGATCATGGCCTGTCCGGGATTCAGGGTTACATCGGGGACTATCTCTGTATTGTCCGCACCCGGAATGCCGTCAAAAAGAGCCGCTTTATTAGACGAAATATATTCATAATCGTCTTTTGACACATGTACCATAAGATCCACGGTGGTATCTGTATTCTGCAGGGCATTTTGAAGAAGATGGAATATGATCTCCTTATTGTCGGAAAGATCGACCGAAAAGACATGACCGTATATATCGGAAAGCATATCTATGAGTGCCGGCTCAAGCTCCGAGACCATCTGCTCATACTCTGCCATCATCGCCTGCTCTTTTTCGGCAAGCTCGGCCTTAATGGCATCGGCCTCCGCAAGTCCCTGACCGTAGCCTTCGTCATGACCGGCCTGTCGGGCTTCTTCGAAGATCTGCGCTTTACCGGCTTCCGCCTGATCGAGCGCATCCTGAATGAGCTGATCGGCCTGAGCTCTTGCATCCTCCAGCATCTGATCCGCCTCGGCCCGGATCGCCTCGAGATCAATGGCCGGCTGAGGTGGCGGCACCTCGGCTTTGATCACGTTGCCTTCCGCCCCTTCACCGGGTTCGGCATCCGGATCGTTCAAAAGCCCGTCAAGCATTTCAGCATCAAGGCCTTCACTGAAGCCGTCTTCGGAAAATTCTGCCCCGTCACCCTGTCCCTGAGCCGCCTGGGTCTCTTTTGCCAGGATGTTTTTCAGCAGGTTTATCCTTTCTGCGACCTGTTTGTTTGAATTGATGACGATCTTTTCGTCCTCATCGACGGCCGCATGATATCCCTTAACAATATTAGACAATGATCTCGTCTCCTCCGCCACGGGAGATAACGATCTCCGCAGAGTCTTCCAGCTTTCTTATGATGTTGACGATCTTCTGCTGCGCTTCCTCTACGTCCTTCATACGCACAGGGCCCATGAATTCCATGTCTTCTTTGATCATCGCTGACAGTCTCGAAGACATATTCTTGAATATAGCGCCCTGAACCTGCTCGTTTGCGCCCTTGAGCGCCATCGAAAGATCCGAATTGTCGACATCACGCAACACTCTCTGTATCGCTCTGTCGTCGAGGAGAAGGATATCCTCGAAGACGAACATCTTTTTCCGGATCTCGTCGGCAAGCTCGGGCTCGTCCACTTCCAGAGTCTCCATGATGTGCTTCTCAGTTCCGCGGTCTACCGTATTCAGGATCTCGACTACGGAATCCACACCGCCGATGATCGTGTAATCCTGATTTACAAGTGAGGAGATCTTTGATTCAAGCACTCTTTCCACCTCTTTGATGACATCGGGTGATGTACGGTCCATCATGGCTATCCTTTTTGCCACATCGGCCTGACGGTCAGGGGGCAAAGCTCCTATTATCTGAGCCGCCTGTCCGGGATTCAGATAAGAAAGGATCAGCGCTATAGTCTGGGGATGCTCGTCCTGAATAAAGTTAAGCAGCTGCGAAGCATCGGTCTTGCGCACAAACTCGAAAGGCTTAACCTGGAGTGAAGCCGTAAGTCTTGCGATAACGTCGGATGCTTTTTCCTCACCGAAGGACTGTTCCAGAAGCTCCTTGGCATATCCGATACCTCCCTCGGCGATATATTGCTGGGCAAGGCAGATCTGGTAAAACTCGTTGATTATATCCTCTTTTATCTGAGGCGTGACAGATCTTGTATTTGCAATCTCCAAAGTCAGCTCTTCGATCTCTTCATCCTTCAAATGCTTGAAGATCTTGGCTGACTTTTCGGGCCCTAATGCTATGAGCAGTATTGCTGCTTTTTGTACTCCTGTA
>JAILQK010000157.1 GCA_024699045.1 Lachnospiraceae bacterium
CCCTTTTTACTATTTCCCTTTTTCCTTATTTCACTTTTTCCCTATTTCACCCTTTTCATGAATTCTGTAACACATCTCTATAAAAGATGACTAAAATGATTACGACTTGCTCTTTTAGTCTACTTTTCTTAAAAAAGACCCCTGGAAAAGACCCCGGAAAGCATCCTTAAAACAGAAAATATTGACTAAGACGCCTAAAACCTTCTCCCTTAGTCTACTTTTCATAAAAAAGTCCCGGGAAAAGGCCCCGGGATTCACCCGAAAAGACAAAAAATGTTGACTAAGACGCCTAAAACCTGCTCCCTTAGTCTACTTTTCATAAAAAAGTCCCGGGAAAAGTCCCCGGGATTCACCCGAAAAGACAGAAAATATTGACTAAGACGCCTAAAACCTGCTCCCTTAGTCTACTTTTCATAAAAAAGACCCGGAAAAAGGCCCCGGGATTCATCCGAAAACGCAAAAGAGCTTTGGAAATGCAGATGCTTTGGAAACGCAAAAACCGGAAAAATGACCGGCTTCAAACATTACGGTACCTTTCGGATCGCCTACAGACTCTTCCGCATCTTTATGCATTCAAAAGTTCCGCTTTGAACGATCTCTCCGCTAACGATCCGGTATCCTTCCTTCTCATAAAAGCCTGTCGCCACAGTCCGGCTGTCAACCTCGATCTCGCAAAACCCAAGGTCACGTATCCACGCCTCCGCTTCCTTAAGGACCGTATGACCCAGTCCCCGTCCGCGGTATTCGGGAAGGACCACTACCCGCCCAAGCGTCACGCATCCGGTGCTATTCTCATAAAACCTTGCCGTTGCGACGGGATATCCGTCATCGAGCAGGACTATATACCGGGTACCTTCTCCGTCATGCCCGTCAAATTCCTCCCTTAGGGAAATATGATGCTCACGGTTCATCCCCTGTATCCTTACGGAATAAGCCCCTGCCCTCTGCCATTCCTCCTCGGCTCGCATTACTTCCATGCCCCTGCTCTCTGCCATTCCTCCTCGGCCCGCATTACTTCCATGCTTCTGCTTACGATCCTTTCCTGTCCTCTTACCGGATCAGTTTATACCCTTCATCCGTGCTTAATCCGAAGCAGTCGGCTACTTTCTCCGTAAGTGTATCGTAGACCACAACATTGATCCCGTCTTCCACCTTTGAGTATTCCTCAAAATCTATCGTAACCG
Source organism: Lachnospiraceae bacterium (assembly GCA_024699045.1). Taxonomy (GTDB): domain Bacteria; phylum Bacillota; class Clostridia; order Lachnospirales; family Lachnospiraceae; genus NK4A144. The sequence continues at coordinate 1,185 of JAILQK010000157.1, forward strand.
AATCGGTATATGATCCGTCCTCATTTATCACTCTTTTCAGATAATGATCGTGCGATCCTATCTGTCTGTAATTGGAGTTTTCACCGGCGCCCGAATACCAGACCTGGTTTCCTCCTTCATAGAGCCATATTCCCGCAGCGTTTTCCTCCGTTATCCCGAGGGTGTTCAGATATCCGCTGATCGCCGGCTCCGAAGTGTTGCATGTGCCGTCAATGGACACCGCGGTCAGAAACCTGTCGTTCTTTATCTTTTCAAACAGAGTGGCTGCATCCGTTGTTTCCGCCACTTCCTGGTCATAGATCTGCTGCCTGATAAAATCCGCATGTCTTTCCCATGAATCATATTCCGCCTCTCCCCTGTGATCCGGCAGAGCATAATTATCCGTAATATACTTCCCGATATATGATGAAAACTTCTGACTCCCCCTATAGTTTAAATGCTCGTTATCCGCAGAATCGACCGAAAAATCAAGACCTATATCGTTCACCTTAAGATTGCAGTTCAAAAACGGAACTCCAAGCTCCTGCGCGATATCCCCGGCTTTGTTGTAGACCATCTCCTCTTCGGCCTTTATTCCGGGATAGGGCGTTATGACCACAAGCACCGGTATGTCGTTCTTCTTTGCAAGTTCGATGGTTGCCCGGTAGTACTCTTCGGTTTTACCGGAAAGCTCCGCCCTGTCTGTTACCCCGCTTATATCCTTGCTCTCCCACGGTACCGTCGCCGTGTTGCAGCCATAGCCCTTCCAGTCTTGATACAGAGGATTGCCCTGATACTCGAGGAAATCCCCCCTCGTAAGCTCCTTGTATCTTGAGTGATACTGTATGTATTCCAGAAAGAACTCGCTCCGTTTTCCTGCGGGAACGCTTGCCAGCAATGATCGTACCTTATCCGGCGACCATCGCAGTCCGAAGTTGTTTTTTATTATCCTTACGTCATCCTCGTAATCATCCGTAAATACCGTGCCGTATGCTTCCAGAACGATGAGCTTCGGTCTTTGCGTCTTCAGACTCTCCTTGAGATAGTAATAAGTATTCCACATCGGCTGGCGTGACCCGCTTAGGATATAGCTTGCAAGCCCATGCTCATCCCAAAGCGTCCCGGTATTAAAATGCTCAAACGCGTGGCTGCTTCCGAGTATCAATACATCGACACTGTTCTCATCCAGTTCATAGAATAAAGCCATATCGTATATCCCGTCACCGTCCTTGAGTTTTAATACCGAATTGCAATACCCCAGGACTATGGCGAGTATGACAAGAAAGCATCCTATCCTGATGATGTTTTTTTTCATGCCCCGATTTCCCTAAAATTGAAAATAAATAAACTGCTTTGCATCAAAAGCCGGCCCGTACTCACCGTAAACAAATATCATCGTTATCATGACTATGATCGAAATCCATTCAAACCAGACATTTTGCGTGAATAAAAACGCATCCAGCGTCATCCCCTTCTTTACCCTGATCAGGTCGACCAGGATCAGTATCACGATCGAGAATATAAGTATGTTCATATCCGGTCGATCCAGTCCGAGCTCAAATAAGCGCCCGTTGAGAAACCTCCACGGTGTCGGTCTGGTAAACATCCTCTTCATATATCCCAGCGCATCGGCTATCGAATCGGCCCTGAAAAATATCCAGGCAAATGCGACCATCCCGAATGTCACAGCGGTCTTCAGCAGCCTCCAGCTAAAGCAGTCCGTCTTGATGCCAATCCTTTTTACAAGACCTTCCCTGAAAGACTTCAGGTGATCTCCTATTACCTGATAGACTCCGTGGATCCCTCCCCATACGACAAAGCTCCAGTCCGCGCCGTGCCATAATCCGCTCACAAGGAACACTATCATCGTATTGATATATTTTCTTATCTTCCCCTTCCTGTTGCCGCCCAGAGGAATGTACAGATAATCCCTGAACCATGTGGTCAGCGAGATATGCCATCTCGACCAGAAATCACGGATGCTTACCGCAAAGAACGGAGCATTGAAATTCTCCATAAGATCAAATCCCATTATCCTTGCTGCCCCTATGGCGATCATGGAATAACTCCCGAAGTCGCAGTAGATCTGCACGGTAAAGCCGATCGCTGCCATGATAAGCTCCGAGCTCCCATATATCTGGTAATCATTAAAAACCGTATCAACGAGTACCGATACCCGGTCCGCGATGACCATCTTCATGAAGTATCCCCACACCATGAGGATCGCGCCGGATGTCACTCTCTTTATGTTCCAGAGTTTGATATTTTCAATATCTTTCATCTGTGACAGAAGACTGCCCGATCTTTCTATCGGTCCCGCCACAAGCTGAGGGAAAAACGATACAAACAAAGCATATCTGAATATATTTGTTTCGGCTTCAACCTTCCCGCGATAAACGTCTATCAGATAACCGAGTGCCTGAAAAGTATAAAAAGATATCCCTACAGGCAGCAGAAAATTAAAACGCATGTCTGTCATTGAACAACCGCAATATCCGAGAATATGGTTGATCGACTCTATGCAGAAATTCCCGTATTTGAACACTCCGAGTATCCCAAGATTAAAACAGATGCAGACGATGAGTACCGCACGCCTTCTGGCCCTGTTTTGGGAAGCCTCAGGCATTTTCGAAAAGGCAAGGCCGCTGAAATATGTGGCGAGTGTGGATGCCGCGATCAGGATAGCATACTGCGCATTCCAGCTCATATAAAAATAATAACTTGCAAAAAGCAGCCAATACATACGCAGCTTTTTGGGAATAATATAATAAACCGATAAGACTATCGGAAAAAACAACATAAAATCCGTGGAATTAAACTGCATCCATAGCCCCCTGTCCCTCCTGTGCGGATCCGCGGCTCTGTTTTATATAACAAACTATTTTCTACCATAGCACTATATCAATGATATGTCACGAAAAACCGCTTTATTGCCACAATCCGCATCATTGCCACACTATTGCCGCAATCCGCATTATTGCCACAATCCGCATTATATGCCTATAATATTCTGATGAATAAAGCAAGAAATCAAAAAACAGGCATGTGGACCAT
>JAILQK010000173.1 GCA_024699045.1 Lachnospiraceae bacterium
GCCTGGAAGGCCCTCAATACTGCCGGCATCACGATGTATGTAGGTATGGCTCTCTACAGAGCAGGGTCTCCTTCGACCTCTGATTCCGGTTGGGTAAGATATACCGATAACCTGGCAAAGCAGAGCCAAAAGGCTCAGAGCCTCGGATATACAGGCTATATCCTCTACAATACAGCTTCCATAATGGCACCTAATGCGTACCAGACACAGGAGCTTGCAAACCTTAAATAAGACGGATGCTTATTTGATCACAACCACGACAAACAGGATAATATCGGTTTTGCATATTTTCCGGCTTATGTGCTAAAATATGGCTCTAACTTAATATTTTCGATGAAGATGCGCGGGGAAACCCAAAGATCCTGTCGATCCGGGTCTCAAAAGAGAGGACAGTCACCGGCTGAGAGCTGTCCGGGAACGGGACGGGAAGATATTCAGGCGCGGAGTCGGAACGTCTGGCCCACGTTAAGGGAACCAAAGTAATAAATACGGGTGGTACCGCGATCATTCGCCCCGGGGTACCACCTTTTATTTTTTAAACGAAGGGAGAAACACCATGCCAATGAATGTTGATAAACTTGAGGAGATCAAGACCAGAGCGCTTGCTTCGATAAAAGATGCAAAAGCCCTGGAAGCCCTGAATGATGTAAGGGTTGCTTTTACCGGAAAGAAAGGAGAGCTTACCGAAGTCCTGAAAAGCATGAAGGACGTCTCAAAAGAGGACCGGCCCAAGGTCGGCGCTCTGGTGAACGAGACCAGAGATATCATCGAGGATGCGATCAATAAAGCCAGAGCAAACCTTGAAGCATCCGCTTTGGAAGCAAGGCTTGAAAAGGAGAAGATCGATGTGACGCTTCCCGGAAAAAAGCGGAAGCTCGGTCATGTTCATCCCAATTCCATCGCTTTAGACGAGCTTGAAAACATTTTCATCGGAATGGGCTATGAAGTCGTGGAAGGTCCGGAGGTTGAAAAGGACTACTATAATTTCGAAGCGCTCAACATCCCGGCGGACCATCCCGCAAAGGATGAGCAGGATACCTTTTATATTAACGGGGAAATGCTCTTAAGGACCCAGACATCCGGCACACAGATCCATGAAATGGAAAAGGGCAGGCTTCCCATAAAGATGATATCTCCCGGAAGGGTTTTCAGGTCGGATGAGGTCGACGCGACACATTCTCCCTCCTTCCATCAGGTAGAGGGTCTTCTCATTGATAAAGAGGTCACTCTCGCAGATCTCAAGGGGACACTTGAGACCTTTGCAAAGAAGCTTTTCGGAGAGGAAACAAAGGTTAAATTCAGGCCTCATCATTTCCCCTTTACCGAACCCTCCGCGGAAATGGACGTTTCATGCTTCAAATGCGGAGGCAAGGGCTGCCGTTTCTGTAAAGGCGAGGGCTGGATCGAGATACTTGGATGCGGCATGGTCCATCCGCATGTATTGGAGATGTGCCATATCGATCCTCTGAAATACAAGGGCTTTGCTTTCGGGATCGGACTTGAGCGTATCGCTTTGCTGAAATACGAGATAGATGATATGAGGCTTCTGTATGAAAACGACCAGAGATTTCTGGATCAGTTTTGAGCTTTGAACTTTGAACGATACAGCATTGATCATTAGGAAATGAGGGGATTATAAAATGAAAACACCATTAAGCTGGATAAAGGACTTTGTTCCCGGACTTGACTGCACCGCGCAGGAATTCATGGATGCGATGACGATGTCCGGAACCAAATGTGAGGGATATGAACAACTTGATAAAAACCTCGAGAAGATCGTGGTCGGAAAGATCGAAAAGATTGAGAAGCACCCGGATGCCGATAAGCTCATCGTGTGTCAGGTAAATGTCGGTAGTGAAAGTATACAGATCGTTACCGGAGCTCCGAATGTAAATGAGGGTGATCTGGTCCCCGTCGTGCTTGACGGCGGCAAGGTCGCAGGCGGACATGACGGAGGCCCGCTTCCGGAGGAGGGTATAAGGATCAAGGCCGGGAAGCTTAGGGGCATAGAATCAAAAGGCATGATGTGCTCGATCGAAGAGCTTGGTTCTTCGCGGGAGGTTTATCCGGATGCTCCCGAAGACGGGATCTATATCTTTTCCGGGGCTTCAGGAGTCAAACCCGGAGATGATGCCGTAGCCGCGCTCGGACTTGATGATACCGTCTTTGATTATGAGATCACCTCGAACCGTGTAGACTGCTATGCGATCATGGGTGTTGCCAGAGAAGCCGCCGCAACGTTTGACCTGCCTTTTAAATATCCGGAAGTCAGGGAAACCGGAAATTCCGAAAACGCCGCGGATATCGTCTCGGTAGAGATCAAGGATACGGATCTTTGCAGCCGATACGTAGCAAGGGTCGTCAAAAACATAAAGATAGGGGAATCTCCCGACTGGATGAAAAAGAGGCTCAGAGCCTGCGGAATAAGGCCTATAAGCAATATCGTCGACATCACCAATTTCGTCATGCTTGAATACGGTCAGCCGATGCATGCCTTTGACCTCTCTACGATCGCCGGCAATAAGATAATAGTGAAACGCGCCGGAGAAGGGGATGTCTTCACCACTCTTGACGGAGAAGAGAGAAAGCTTGACAGTGAAGTCCTCACTATCTGCGACGGTGAAAAAGCGATCGGCCTTGCCGGGATCATGGGTGGCGAGAACTCCATGATAACCGATTCGGTTAAGGATGTCCTTTTTGAAGCGGCTACCTTTAACGGTCCCAATATAAGAAAAGCTTCCCGCAGGATAGGCCTCAGGACCGATGCCTCGGGAATATTTGAAAAAGGCCTGGATCCTCAAAATGCCTATGACGCCATGGAAAGAGCCTGCTCGCTCATAGAAGAGCTTGGCTGCGGAGAAGTAGTGGGCGGAAGAGTGGACGTTCACGGAGCGCTTCCCGAAAAGAAAAGGATCAGCTTTGAACCCGACCGTATCAACTCGTATCTTGGAACGGATATTTCAAAAGAAACCATGCTTTCTTACTTCAAAAGGCTTGAGGTCGAATACGATGCCGGTTCCGAAGAGCTTATAGTACCTACCTTCAGACAGGATCTGCTCGGGTTTGCGGATTCCTCGGAGGAGGTTGCAAGACTTTACGGTTATGACAGGATCCCTACCACGCTCCCCAAGGATTCCGGACAGATCGGCGGTCTTCCTTTCAAGCTTAAAGTTGAAAAGCTCGCCCGGGATACCGCATGCGCGTTCGGTTTTTCACAGAGCTACTGTTACTCGTTTGAAAGTCCCGATGTTTTTGACAAACTGAGGCTTGCCGAGGACGCGCCGGAAAGAGCGGCGATACAGATCTCGAACCCTCTCGGTGTTGATTTCTCGATCATGCGGACGCTTCCGCTGAACGGGATCCTGGGATCGCTTTCATCCAACTATAATCACCGCAATGAGAACGTCCGCCTTTTCGAGCTCGCAAATATCTATATCCCGAAGACTGAGCTTCCGATCACCGATTATCCGGACGAGAGGATGCAGTTTACGCTTGGGGCATACGGGGACATCGATTTCTATGACCTTAAAGGCGTCGTCGAGGAGTTTATTTTCAAGGCAGGGATGAAGGACCGGATCAAATACGAGGTCTCAAAACGACCTTATCTGCATCCGGGACGTCAGGCCGACATTATTTATAACGGAACGGTTATAGGCTATATCGGTCAGATACATCCGCTTACGGCAAAGGCTTATGACATGGCCAAGGCCGAGGTCTATATCGCAGTCCTCGACATGCCGGAGATCACTGCAAGGGCGTCCTTCGAGCCCAGATACAGCGGTATCGCAAGATTCCCTTCCGTAACAAGGGATCTGTCCATGGTCGTTCCCAAAAAGATATCCGCTCAGGATATTGACGATATCCTGGTACAAAGAGGCGGCAAGCTTCTCGAAAGCTATTCGCTCTTTGATATCTATGAAGGGGCACAGATCGTGGAAGGCTTCAAGAGCATGGCCTACACTCTGGTATTCAGGGCCGATGACAGGACCCTGTCCGATAACGATATAAACAATGTCATGAAAAAGATACTCAACGGCCTCGACGGACTGGGGATAGTGCTCAGATCATGACCCACCGGCTTCTGAGATCCGATTTTTATTATGATCTTCCGGAGGAGCTGATCGCGCAGGATCCCCTTGAAAAAAGGGATGATTCCAGACTGCTTGTATTAGACCGGGACAGCGGGAAGATAACTCACGATATCTTTCATAATATCGTTTCATATCTGGAACCCGGAGATCTTCTGGTGCTTAATGACACCAAGGTCATCCCGGCCAGGCTTCTGGGAACGAAAGAGGAGACCGGTGCTTCGGTTGAGATCCTGCTTCTTAAGAATAAGGGCTCCGATATATGGGAATGCCTGGTCCGTCCCGGAAAAAAACTCCGAAAAGGCGCCCGGGTAAGCTTTGGAGACGGAATACTCAAAGCCGAGATAACCGATGTGACCGGAGACGGAAACAGGCTGGTCCGGTTCTTCTATGACGGGATATGGGAGGAGGTTCTTGATTCTCTGGGAGAAATGCCTCTTCCCCCCTATATCACCCATAAGCTCAAGGATCGCGGCCGGTATCAGACAGTATACGCAAAGAATGAAGGATCCGCAGCGGCTCCGACGGCCGGGCTTCATTTTACCGATGAGCTGCTCTCTGAAATAAAGGCCAAAGGGGTCGGGATCGTCTATGTCACCCTTCATGTCGGACTCGGAACCTTCAGACCCGTAAAGGAAGATAACATCCTCGATCATCATATGCATACCGAGTGGTACGAGATCTCCGGGGAGACCGCGGACAGCATCAACAAGGTCCGCAGATCGGGAACCGGGCGGGTCATATGCGTCGGAACGACCTCCTGCCGCACCATAGAAGCCGCTTCCGTGGAAGTACCCGATGAGACCTTAAGCGGAGACAGCGGTCGATCCGAAGACAAGGCCGTAAGCGGGGACAGAGGTCGATCCGAAGACAGGGCCGGAAGCGGGGACAGCGGTCGATCCGAAGACAAGGCCGGAAGCGGAGAGCGTATCCGATACGAAGTCAAAGCCGGAAGCGCCGAAACCGATATATTCATCTATCCGGGTTATGATTTTAAGGTGACCGATGCGCTGATCACGAATTTCCATCTTCCGGAATCCACTCTTATCATGCTGGTTTCGGCACTCGGAGGGTATGACAATATCATGCGCTGCTACAAAGAGGCGGTTAAAGAACGTTACAGATTCTTTAGTTTTGGGGATGCCATGATGATACTGTGATATGGTATAATACCTTAAAAGGGGGTAGCGGTATGAAGATAGGTTTTGCAGGTCTGGGGCTTATCGGCGGTTCGATCGCCATGGCAATAAGAAAGAAATATCCCGAAGCATATATTGCCGCATATAACAGATCATCCAAGCCGCTTGTCAAAGCATTCAGGGATGGCGTGATAGACTATGCCACTTCTGAAATAGATGACGGATTCGCTGATAGCGATTATATTTTTCTTTGTGCTCCGGTCCGAACCAATGTGACTTTTCTCTCAAAGCTGAAACCTTATCTGTCCGGTCACACGATCCTGACCGATGTAGGTTCGACCAAGCAGAACATCCACGAGGCCGTTGAGCGTTATGCTCCCAAGGCGCATTTTATCGGCGGTCACCCCATGGCAGGCCGGGAAAGATCGTCCTATTTCAATGCCTCCGCGGAGCTTATCAGTGGCTGTTATTATTATCTGACCCCGTCAAAAAACGTGACCGAAGAGGAAGAGGACAGGCTCAAGAGCTTTATCAGCGAGCTGGGATGTCATCCGATAACCGTGGATCCCAAAAAACACGACCTGATCGTCGGAGCGATCTCACATATTCCCCACATGGCTGCCTATATGCTTGTAAAGCTGGTAATGGACGAGGATACCCCCGAGGAATACATGAGGGTGACTGCGGCCGGCGGGTTCAAGGATACCACCAGGATAGCCTCCTCAGACCCCTCAATGTGGTCGGAGATATGCCTGGCCAATAAAGACAATCTGACAAAGCTCATGGACAGATATATCCATGATCTCAAAGATATCAGATCCCTTATCGAAAGGAGCGACGAAAAAGCGCTCTATGATATGTTCGGGGAAATAAGGGATTACAGAAATTCCATGTTTACCCAGACCGAAGACAGCACTGTTTAGATGATCGAAATAAGTAAGAGTAACGGCCTTCGCGGCAGAATAAAGGTCCCCGGTGATAAATCAATATCGCACCGTTCCGTAATGCTCGGCGCGATAGCGTCCGGTGTCACCCGGGTGTCGGGATTTCTTAACGGCGCCGACTGTATTTCCACGATCAACTGCTTCCGCGCGATGGGAGTGGATATCGAATTTGACGGCGGGACCGGCGTTAAGATCCATGGTGCAGGCCTGCACGGGCTTAAGGCTCCCGATAAGGTGCTTGATTGCGGGAATTCGGGGACAACGACAAGGATCATGTCCGGGCTTCTCACGGGACAGGATTTCAAGTCGACCGTTACCGGCGATGCTTCGATACGGAAGCGTCCCATGAAAAGGATAATGACTCCGCTTAAGGAAATGGGAGCGGATATCATATCGGCAGACGGGAACGACTGCGCCCCTCTGATCATATCACCTTCAAAGCTGCACGGGATCGAATACAGATCTCCGGTTGCTTCGGCACAGGTCAAATCCTCGATCCTTATGGCGGCTTTATATGCGGAAGGGCAAACGGTAATAACCGAGCCTGCGCTCTCAAGAGATCATACCGAGCTGATGCTTTCCGCGATGGGTGCGGATATCACGACAAACAAAACATCTGTTACTATAAAGCCGGGCAACGTCCTTTATCCCCAGGACATAACCGTTCCCGGAGATATTTCGTCTGCGGCCTATTTTATCGGCGCCGCGCTGATCGTACCGGATTCGGATATCGTTATCGAAAATGTCGGCATCAATCCCACCAGAGCCGGGATAATAAAGGTTTTCCGTGATATGGGCGGTGATATAGAGCTTACCGGTGAAAGGAAGTCTGCCGGAGAGATGGTTGCCGATGTCAGAGTAAAGACCTCAAAGCTCCACGGGATCGAAATATCCGGTGACATCATCCCCACACTTATAGACGAGCTCCCGCTCATAGCCGTCGCCGCCGCTTTATCCGAAGGGACCACCACGATAAAGGATGCCGCCGAGCTTAAAGTCAAGGAATCCGACCGGATCCGGCTCGTGACCGAAAACCTGACCGCTATGGGTGCCGATATCGAAGCCCGCGATGACGGATTCATCATAAACGGAAGAGTCGGGACTTCCGGTCTTCACGGTACCGTGATAGAAGATTCGCTCGATCACCGGATCGCAATGTCCTTCAGCGTAGCGGGGCTTGCGGCCGAAGGAGTAACCGTGATCTCTCATCCCGAATGTGTTTCAATATCATATCCGGAGTTTTACCGGGATCTGCGATTGACATCCGGGATCATACCCTGATGCAGTAAGAGGGTTTTGCAAATGAAAACGATCAGGATAAAAGATAATGACTATTTGATCTCGGATCTTGCTCTGGTAGCCTGTCTTCTGACATCTTATTTTTGCTTTTTCGTTGCCACGATGCTGCGGATAGATGCTTTTATCCATATATTTTCCCCCTTAACCGCCATCCTCACCGGTTCGCTGATCATCAAATGCCTTTCCCGCATGGGAGCATTCTGGATCCCTTCCTTTGTACTTGCGATGGGAATACTCATGTGGGCTATGGCGGACATCCTCACATTGCTCAATACATTTTTTTTTAATTCAGAATCCATATATAGTCTGACTTCCTTTATCTTTCTGCTTCCGAATTATTTTTTCGGCGGTTCCGTTGCGATCTACTTTATACAGAAGCTTAAAGGAAGAGAGCTGTACCAGTTTCTTATAAATACGTTCACTCTGTCCATTATCTCACTGGTGCTTTTCAAAAAGATCCTTGAGCACCTGAGATCCTTTGAAAAACTGCAGGATCTCGATCTGATCCGTATCTATCTCTATTTTTTCATAAACCTTTTCATCATAATCATGATCGCGCATATGACCTATATGATAGCCTCCGAAACAGGTCTTAAGGGCACCAACACGATGATCATAGGGATCGCGTTATATATTATCATGGATATCCCATATACTTATGAGCAGGCTCTGGGGAACCATCCCGAAAACATATACGGCAACCTGCTGTATATGCTGTGTATGATGCTTATGGCTCATGGGATCTATCATCAGATCTATCACAAGCATGCCTTTGTTCTAAGGACCTTCAAATACACAGATGCCAGTGTAAAAAGAAGCAGGATGACGGTCATGATCGGGATCGTTGTCTGTCTGATCCTCTTTATCAGCCGGTTCCTTACAAGCAATGAGTTTTTCTACCTTCTGATCGCGATCCTCGGCTATTGGATCATGACCTCGACCTTCCAGAACGGGGCGCTTAACGAGCAGCTGATCAAACAACAGGATCTGCTTACCGGTCTCTACAATCGCAGATACAGCGCCACGGTGCTTTCGGAAGCGGTAAAGAGAGCCGAGAGTACAAATACACATTTTGCGATATATTGTATCGATCTTAACAACTTTAAGCCGATCAACGATTTTTACGGACATGAGATGGGTGACAACGTGCTGAAAGAATTCGGCCGGCGCATGCTCGAATTAAGCTCTGACCACGTTTCATTCAGGACCGGCGGAGACGAATTCATGATCGTAAAAACCAATCTCACTGATGACAGCAGGATAAAGCAGGACGCGGAGGAACTGCAGCGATTATTCAATTCTCCGATAATGATAGGCACTTATGTGTTCCACTTGTCGGGAAGCATAGGCATTTCCGTATACCCCGGAGATTCCAAAGATACCGGGACTCTCATCAGATATGCCGATGCGGCCATGTATTCCGTAAAGCACAGCGGTCATAAGGACGGCTACAGGCTCTTCGACCATAGTCTGATCGAATCGGTCGAAAAGCACAATAAGCTTGAGGAGATGCTTGAACGATCCGATCCTGCCAAAGACTTTGTCCTTTATTACCAGCCGAGGATAAGCGCCGGGACCGGCAAACTGATCGGGGTGGAGGCTTTTCCTCGTATCAAAGCTGATGATTCCTTCCCGGCGGCGCAGTTTCTTCCAATAGCCGAAGAAGTAGGGCTCATGAACCGTCTAAACATATGGATCGCGGAGACCGGAATCCGGCAGCTTAACGAATGGAATAAAGCCGACGGCACCGATATCTACATCTCCTTAAACCTCTCTGCCTTACAGCTGCTTGACCGGGATTTTATCGAGCACCTTAAGTCTCTCACAAAGCAGCTTGAGCTTGATGCCTCAAAGATACATCTCGATATCAGCAACGAGGTAATAATGGGAGCGGGAAATAACGCCAAGGATACCCTTAAGGAGCTGAACAGCTTTGGTTTTCAGCTTGCTCTCAATGATTTCGGAGGTGACGACATCAATCTGCAGCATATCCTTGACTGCGGCTTTTCGTCCATCCATATCTCGCCTTCACTTATCAGAAAGTCAGACACCGATGAGGCGGCCCGGATACTGATACATTCCATAATCGCTCTGGCTGAGAGCATGAAGATAGCGGTTTCCGCCGTCGGGATCGAAAGCGCCGGACAGGAAGCTTTCCTTAAAGGAGCGGGAGTCTATGCCCTCCAGGGTTATCATTACGGCAAACCCGAAAAAAAGGACGAATTTGAAAGGACCTTTTTGTCCCATTCGCAAAATCAACAATAAAAGATTGAATAATGGCATGATTTTTAGTAAAATTGTACACGTGGTGTGTTGTCAGATTCAGTCACAGACGATCGTCTGACATTCTGTTCCGCGTCAATCTTAATCTATGGAGGATTTTTAAATGAAAGTTTACACAACAGACAAGATCCGTAATGTTGCAATCATAGGTCACGGTGGGTCAGGAAAGACCAGCCTGACAGAAGCCATGGCATTACTTGCCGGACTTACGACAAGGCTCGGTAAGGTAGATGACGGTAATACCATAAGCGACTTCGATAAAGAAGAGCAGAAGAGGAAATTCTCCATATCCACCTCTGTGATCCCGATCGAATGGGACGATACAAAGATAAATATCTTCGATACTCCCGGATTCTTCGATTTTGCCGGAGAGGTTGAAGAGGCTCTTTCGGCCGCTGCATCCGCGATCATAGTAATAAACGGAAAAGCAGGCGTCGAGCCCGGAACCAAGAGAGCCTGGGATCTTTGCGAAAAATACAGCATTCCGAGATATTTTTATATTTCAAATATGGATATCGATGACGCTTCATTCAAGAACATCCTTGAAGAGCTTACGGCGCTTTACGGCAAAAAGATCGCTCCCTTCAACTTCCCCATAAGGGAAAACGAGAAATATGTGGGATATGTGAACGTCGTTTCGGAAAAGGGCTTCAAATGGAATGCGCAGAACAAAGCAGAAGAGTGTGATATCCCCGATTATCTGTCCGAATATCTCACCTCATACAGGGAATCCCTCATGGAAGCGGTCGCCGAGACCTCAGA